>CABZJV010000041.1 GCA_902526115.1 uncultured Pelagibacteraceae bacterium | reverse complement strand
ACTAATTCTGTAGATTCTTTTGTCATTCTTTGAAAACTTAAAGTTTTAATAAATTTTCCAACAAATAAACCACCCGTATATCTGCCCGCACCTTTGGTAGGTAAAATATGATTTGTACCTGAGCATTTGTCTCCGTAAGCAACAGTAGTTTCCTCACCAACAAATAATGATCCATAATTTGTTAGTCTTTCATGAAACCATTTTAAATTTTCTGTTTGAACTTCTAGGTGCTCTGGTGCATATTCATCGCTAATTTTCACTATTTCTTCATCAGTATCACATAAAATTACTTCACCATAATCTCTCCAAGCACCTTCTGCACTTTTCCTTGGAACTTCAGGAAGTTCTGAAATTAATTCTGGAACTCTTTTCATTACTTTTTCTGCTAGTTCTTTACTTGTTGTATACAACCAACATGGTGAATTATAACCATGTTCAGCTTGACCAACTAAATCCACAGCAACAATTTCTGGATCTGCTTTTTGATCAGCAATAATTCCAATTTCTGTTGGTCCTGCAAACAAATCAATACCTACTTTTCCAAATAAAATTCTTTTTGCCTCAGCAACAAATTGATTTCCTGGTCCAACAATAATATCAGCAGGTGGGTTATTGAATAAACCATTTGTCATTGCTGCAATAGCCGGCACTCCACCAAGGTTTAAAATTACATCTGCACCACATAGATCAGCAGTATAAACAATAGTTGGATGAGCACCCACGTTTTCTTTTGGTGGACTGCATGCAACAATATTTTTTACTCCAGCAACTTTAGCTGTGGTAACACTCATCACAGCAGAGGCTATATGAGCATATCTTCCTCCTGGAATATAACAACCGGCAGTATTGACAGGCACTAGTTTTTGTCCAGCAAACAAACCATCTGATAATTCAACTTCAAAATTCTGACCATAATTTTTTAATTGAGCTTCAGCAAATTTTCGAACTCGATCGAATGAAAATTGAATATCATCCTTAGTTTTTTGATCCAATGATTTTTTAATTTCTTCAATTCTTTCTTTTGAAACAATTATTTCTCCATCGTATTTGTCAAATTTTTTGGTTAGTTCAATACATCCTTGTTCTTTAGTATTATCTAAATCTTTTAAAAGATCCTGAACAATACCAGTAGTTTTGGTGTCATCTGTTGAGGAGGTTTTTGGAGATTTCTTTAGATATTGAATTGCCATTTCTTATCCCTTTTTTTAAATTGCTTTTAATTTATAAGATCCTTTAATTCAATAAATTAATCTAGTGCAACAATAGCAGCAGCAATTGATGCTAATCTTGCTGGAGCTTCATCCGATCTACTTGTGATCACAACTGGAACTTTACCACCAATTACAACACCAGCTGCACATGCACCCATAAAGTAAATCATCATTTTTACTAATGCATTTCCAGCTTCAACATTAGGAACTAATAATACATCTGCATCACCTGCTACCGCATTTTTTATTCCCTTAATAACTGCAGATTTTTTTGAAATACTATTATCAAAAGCTAATGGGCCAAATACATCAGCATTTAAATTTTCTTTTTCTGCCAATTTTGTCAGTTCTGCTGCCTCTAATGAAGTAGGTACGCTCTCAATTACTTCTTCTGTTGCTGATAATATAGATACTTTAGGTCGAGAAATACCAATTCTGTGTGAGAAGTCTACGACATTCTTAAGAATGTGCATTTTTGTTTTAATATTAGGCAATACATTTAAGGCACCATCAGTAATAATTAATGGTGCATCTTCTTTCTCGATAGTCATATGCCATATATGACTTAATCGTCTTTTACCCATTAAATTATATTCACGCTTTAGCACTTCTTTCATTAAAATGTCAGTATGAATATGACCTTTAACAATAATCTTTACTTTATCTTCACTTGCTAGTTTGGCTGCTATAGGAGCTGTATTGTTTTCTACAGCCTCATCAATAATTTCATATCGAGAAATATCCCATTTTAAATCTTCAGCACATTTTTGAATTTCTTTTTTGTCTCCAATAAAAATTGGCTCAATTAAATTTTCTTTAACTGCATCTTGAACAGATAGCATTGGCAAGGGCATTCCTGCATTTACAACTGCTGCTTTAACACCTTTTTTCTTATGTGCAACATCAAGCAGATTATTGGGACAAATGATTTCTTTATTTGAGAGCATCTGCTACAAATATGGGAAAATAATGCCCATGTACATAGAA
>CABZJV010000040.1 GCA_902526115.1 uncultured Pelagibacteraceae bacterium | reverse complement strand
CGTTGATGTTTTACGCTAGTGTAACCATCTTTTTCTCTAGCAAATTCTTGTTGTTGAATTTTAGAATATGCAGTCATACCTTCCTTTTTATATTTCTCTGCAAGTTCAAAAATAGCAATATTTTGAGTATGAAATCCTGCTAAAGTAATAAACTGAAATTTATAACCCATGTTAGCGATTTCTTTTTGAAAAGAAGCTATCTCATCATCATTTAAATGTTTTTTCCAATTAAATGAAGGAGAACAATTATAAGCTAAGAGCTTTCCAGGATATTTTTCATGAATTGCATCTGCAAATTTTTTTGCTTCTCCTAAATTTGGAGTAGCTGTTTCACACCAAATTAAATCAGCATATGGTGCATACGCAAGTCCTCTCGAAATTGCTTGCTCTATACCATCTTTAACATAAAAGAAACCTTCAGGAGATCTTTCACCTGTTAAAAAGGGTTTGTCATTTTCATCAAAATCATTTGTAATTAATTTTGCTGCATTTGCGTCTGTTCTCGCCAGTATAATTAAAGGTACTTTAGCAATGTCGGCTGCTAGTCTTGCTGCTTTTAAATTTTTAATCATAGTTCCAGTTGGCACTAAAACTTTTCCACCCATATGACCGCATTTTTTTTTCACTAGCTAATTGATCCTCAAAATGAACTCCTGCTGCACCAGATCTTATAAATTTTTTAGTTAATTCAAAAACATTTAATGGTCCACCAAAGCCAGCTTCTCCGTCGGCTATGATTGGAAGCATATAATCAATTCTATCTTTTGTCTGTATATCACCATCTTGTAATTCCATATGCTGAATTTGATCCGCTCTTACTAGAGAGTTATTCATTGACTCAACTAATTTTGGAGCACTATCGTAAGGATAAAGTGATTGGTCAGGATACATTTCACCAGCAGTATTTGCATCTGCAGCTACTTGCCATCCACTAAGATAAATTGCTTTTAAACCAGCTTTTGCATGTTGTACAGCTTGGTTACCAGATAAAGAACCTAGTGTATTAACATATGGTTCTGAGTTTAATAATTTCCATAGTTTTTGAGATTGCATTTTGCACAAAGAATATTCTATTTTAATTGAACCTCTAAGCCTTTCGACTTCATCTTCCGTATAATCTCGTTTAATGCCTGCAAACCTTTTTAGGTCGTATGAAATATTTTCGGCACTCATTACTTAAATCCTTTGATTTTATTTTACGAAAATTGAATAGAGAGGGGGGGGAGAACTAGTTATTATCGTTCGAAGTTTCGATAAGATCGTTCATTCCACTCGAACCCCAATCACAATGATCATCTCTCATGTAGATACCTCTACTATTATGATGATCTAAATCCTCTTTTCTTATGATTTGAGCTTCATTTTCTGTGTTTTTTAATTTTTTATTCATATAGAATGTATAATTTACAAGATTTACAAATTCCACAAAAAACGTTAAAAAGCTTGTAAATCAACAAAAAAAATTGTAAATATAAATTTACAAAATTTACAAATAGAAAATATGAGTCAATTAGATCTAAAAATAGGACCAAAAATAAAGGCTTTTAGAAGACAGTTAGGATTACAAGCAAATAAATTGGCTGAGGATTTAGGCATCTCACCAAGTTATTTAAATTTAATAGAGAGTGGAAAAAGAAAAATTGATGGGGATCTACTTTTAAATGTATGCGAAAAACTGAATATTCAGCTTTCTGATTTAACTTCGAAGACGGATATAAATTTACAAAATACAATATCGGAAATTTTAGACGACAATCTTTTTGAGGATTTAGACATACTGGGTCCCGAGGTAAAAGATCTTGTTAGTACAAATCCAAAGATTGGTAAAGCGATAGTAAGACTTGGTGACATTTTAAAAAAAAAAGATCATGAATTAATTAATAAAATTGAAAAAATTTCAGGAAAAATAGTTGATAATAGGAAAAATTCTTTTCCTGGAGAAGTAATTTCTGATTTTCTTCAAGAAAATAATAATTATTTTCCAAAATTAGAGGAATTTGCGAATAAAGTTTTCGATAAAATTCAAAAAAATAATCGAACGAGATATATCGCACTTTGTGAATATTTGAATTCAGCATATTCTATTAAAGTTAAAGATGTTATACCTGATGAAAATAAACCATTTTCTAAAATATTTTCTAAAAATAAAAAAGAACTTTTACTAAGCGATTATAGCTCTCTGGAAACTAAAAAACTTCATGCTGCTGCTCAAATTGCACAAGAAGGAGCAAATAAAGATATTGAAAATTACTTATCTAAATTTA
>CABZJV010000039.1 GCA_902526115.1 uncultured Pelagibacteraceae bacterium | reverse complement strand
ATCTTTTGTATCAACAAGTTCTGGCCTAAGGTTTTTAAAAATTTATTCATTAACAAAATACTCAATTAATCAAATTCTTTCTTTTAGCAAACCTAAGAATGTTTTTATGAACAAACTCATTTTTTCAAAAATTAATTTCGATACTGCTGATATCAATAAATATTTTTTAACTGTTTTAATCTTTGTAATTTCACTTTTTACATTGACTACTATATTGTCTCTAAATGCTATACCGTTTGAACAATCGTTCAAATTAGCTATTTTAACGCTCATGAACACAGTTAATTCCGCTGCTTATGGCATTGAAGAATTTGATTTTCAAAATCTACATTTTTTTACTAAATATTTTCTTATATTTTTTATGATAATCGGTAGAGTTGAGTTGTTATCTTTATTATTAATAGCTAAAAAATTTCTTTTTAAATATTAATTAAGTATTATAAACATAACATATTTCTAGGCGCCCTTAGCTCAGCTGGATAGAGCATCGGTTTTCTAAACCGAGGGTCGGAGGTTCGAATCCTCCAGGGCGCGCCATCTTGTTCATTTTAGGTCATAATTTCTTCTAAATTTATCTTGATGCCAAATATTTATCATGCTTAAATTATGAATATTCAAAAGAGATTTTGAATTATTTGTTAACAAATAAAAAAACAAAAGGAAGAATAATGTTTAAATACTTAAAACAATTAACTTCTTTAGTTGCTATGGTTGCAGTGTTGTTTACTTTTACAACAGAGACAATGGCGGCTAAAAAATCAAAGACACTTAAAAACACTCAAAAAAAGGGTTTTGTAAGATGTGGCGTATCTCAAGGTCTACCAGGATTTTCAAATGCTGATGCAGCTGGAAATTGGACTGGTGTTGATGTTGATGTATGTAGAGCAGTAGCTGCTGCAGTATTAGGTGATGCAAGCAAAGTTAAGTTTACACCACTAAGTGCTAAAGAAAGATTTACAGCTCTAACTTCTGGTGAGATTGATATCTTATCAAGAAACACAACTTGGACACTTTCTAGAGATGCTGATATCGGACTTACTTTCGTTGGAGTAAACTTCTACGATGGTCAAGGTTTCATGGTTAGAAAAGGTTCTGGTATAACTTCAACAAGCCAATTTAAAGATGGTATCTCAGCTTGTACAAATATTGGTACAACAACTGAGCTAAACATGAGAGACTTCTTTAATTCTAGAGGAATTTCTTATACTCCAGTTGCTTTTGAAAAAGCTGATGAAGTCGTAGCTGCTTATGATGCTGGTAGATGTGATACTTACACTACTGACAAATCAGGTCTTGCTGCACAAAGAACTAAAATGTCTAATCCAGATGAGCACATCGTATTACCTGAAACTATCTCAAAAGAGCCATTAGGCCCTGTAGTTAGACAAGGTGATTCAGTATGGGAAGATATCGTAAGATGGTCTTTAAATACTATGATCGAAGCTGAAGAATTAGGAATAACTTCTTCAAATGCTGATATGATGAAAACTTCAGACAATCCCGCTATTAAAAGATTAGTTGGTGCTGAAGGTGAATTAGGCGCAGCATTCGGTTTAGATAATGACTGGAACTTAAGAATTATCAAACAAGTTGGAAACTATGGTGAAAGCTATAAGAGAAACATAGCTGACACTGGTATTTTACCAGACAGAGGTCCAAATGAATTATGGACTAAAGGTGGTATTTTATACGTTCCGCCATCAAGATAATTTAAGTTATAAATTTATAAAAAGGGCTAGATTTATCTAGCCCTTTTTTTATAGTAATCTTTCAGATGAAATTAAAAAAAATTCTTCCCCAATTATTAACTCTTTTATTTATATTTTTAATTTTTGGTTTCTTTACTATGAATGCTCAAGAAAATATGGATACCAGAGGTATAGAATTTGGCTTTGGTTTTTTAAAACAAGAGGCTTCATTTGATATTCAGTTTTCATTAATAGATTACGACGGGTCAAAATCATATGCTAGAGCTTATTTAGTAGGCTTACTAAATACCTTACTTGTATCTGTTATTGGAATAGTTCTTTGTACTATTCTGGGAGTGATAATTGGTATTGCAAGACTTTCCCCAAACTATTTAATAAATAGAACCGCTAGTGTTTATATTGAATTTTTTAGAAATATTCCTTTATTACTTCAAATATTTTTTTGGTATTTTGCTGCATTAAGAGCTTTACCTATGCCAGAAGATGCTCCATTAATTCTAGGTACATCTTTTATGACAATAAAGGGTCTTTATACACCAGCTCCAATTTGGAATAATTTTGATGTATTTTTAATATCTTTGATCATATCTCTAATAATAATCCTATTTTTCAACAGATATGCAAAGAAAAAACAAGAAGAAGAAGGAATTCAATATCCTAAATTTTTAATATCTCTTGGTGTTTTTATAATAGTACCAGCATTAACTTTTATC
>CABZJV010000038.1 GCA_902526115.1 uncultured Pelagibacteraceae bacterium | reverse complement strand
GCAAAAAGAGCCAAATACAATTTTAATTAACGAAAGTTTATCAAAAACACTTAATATAAAGATTAACGAGCAAGTTAAAGTTCAAGACCAAAACTTTAATGTGATTGGAATTATTAAGTCAGTACCAGATGTAAGTGGATTTGTTGCATTTGGTGATTGGGCCCTAGCTGGCAAACAAACTTTAGAAATATTAAAACTAAATGGAATAGGAAGTTTTTTAAATTATGAATATAAAGTAAAATTCAATGATGATGATAATCCGGAACAAATAGAAAGAAAAATCGAAAATATTTTCAAAAACGATCAAAAAGTAAAACTTAGATATCCAGAAAATTCAGCAAGCGGTATAAAAAGAATTATTAATAATTTTTCTCAATTTTTATCTCTCGTATCTATAAGCGCAATGTTGATAGCTGGAATTGGAATTGCAAATACTTTGTTGTCTTTTATCAATCAAAACAATATGTCAATTGCTGTCAGAAAAGCAGTTGGATTTTATTCAGGAAATATAAAAACAATTTATTATATGCAATTATTTATTTTACTGTTTGTTATTACTGTAATTTCCTATGGTTCCAGTTTCTTGATTGTTCCCATAGCAGATAAATACTTATCTGATGGATTAGGATTAAATGTTTATCCAGTTTTTTCATTTTTGAATTTTTTAAAAATATTTTTGGTTGGATTACTAGTCCTTGTAATTTTTTCCATACCAACAATAAGTTCTATTGATCAGGTAAAAGCTTCTAATTTGTTTAGAAATGTATTTCAAAATCTCCAATTTTATTATTCAAAAAAATCGGTCGCTGTAAGTTTTATTTTATTATCTACTTTAATTTTATTATTTACAATTGAATCTGAGCAGCCTACCTATAGTTTAGGATATTTTTTAGCTTTTTTTGTGTGTTTAATAATTTTTTTCTTACTTTCAAAATTAATTATTTTTTTTCTTAAAAAATTTAAATCAAGTTCAATTGTTTCACTAAAGGTCTCAATTAAAAATATTACTCAAACAAAAAGTATTACTCCTATTACTGTAATGTCTCTAGGTTTAGGCGTTACATTATTGTTAACTCTCGCTTTAGTTGGTACTAACTTTCAAAGAGAAATTACTAAATCTATCCCTGATATTGCGCCTGATTATTTTTTTGTTGGTATTCAAAAAGGAGAGCGTGAAATATTTGAGCAAGGTATTTTAAATATGGATAAAGATGCAAATATTGAAATAGTACCCATGGTATCGTCTGGTATTACAAAAATTAATGGTATTGATCCTAATACATATATCAAACCTGATAATGATAGTTACTGGGTGATTGGAAGTGAACGAAGATCATCCTGGGTAGAGGATATTCCAAAAGATAATCCAATCTTAGAGGGAGAATGGTGGGATTTATCTAGGCCAGATCAGTTACAAATATCGTTAGATTCTAAAGTTGCAAATGATTTTAATATCCAATTAGGTGATGTATTTACTCTAAACATTTATGGACGTGAAATTGATGGAGAGGTAATTAATTTTAGAGAAGTAGATTACCGTGATCTCAGTATTAATTTTGCTATGCTATTTAATCCTCAATTTGCTCAAAAAATTCCTCATGAATATTTAGCAACAGCAAAATTTAACTCTGACAAGTTTGATGAAACTGAAATGCTAGAAGTTATGCCTAGCTTATCAATGATTAAAATTGCTGATTATTTAACTAAAGTAACAGCTGTTCTAAATAAAGTATTCATTGCTGTTACTTTAATATCAGCTGTAACTATTGTGATTGGTTTAATTGTTATTTCGAGTGCAATTATGGTCCAAGGTAAGGTTAAAGAGTATCAAAACTTAGTTTTTAAAATCTTAGGCTTTTCAAAAAAAGAAATAATTTTCTCATCACTAATAGAATTTATCATTATATTTAAATCAGTCATACTAATTGCAATATTCTTTGCAGTAATCGGTTCAAAATTTATTATGGAAAATATCTTTGAACTTGTATGGATGTTTGATTTTAAAGTTTTAATTTACTTGGGTTTTTCAATTGGATTTGTAACCTTGTTATTAATTATGTTAACTAATCTAAAATATCTAAATCCAAAAGTTTACCCTTTAATTAGAAATCAATAATTAAATTTTGACTTCATGAATTAAACTCCACTTTATACATTGCCTCATTTCTTCTATTCATCGGAAGGGTAAAAGGACTATCATATGTAGCTCTAATTGGTGGACTTATAATTGAAATTTTGTTTTTATGTAACTCTTTTTCTAAAATTTCTTTGTGTTTTATGAAATTTCCATCAGAAGCTCTACCAGAATATCTAATTACAGCATAATATCCTCCTTCAATATTTACTATCCTTACATCTTCTCTACTTGGATTAGGCACATTATCTGAATTAAACTTTGAAGGTAAATAAAACTGCATTGTAATATTGCCATTTTTTTCTACTTGAATAACAGGAGTGGTCATTGCTATTTTTTCTTGCGCATCGTTTTTTCCAGAAATGTAATTAAATAATTTTCTAAAATTACTATCTATTCCAGCTTTAGAAGTCTCAACCGCTAAACGATCGGAATA
>CABZJV010000037.1 GCA_902526115.1 uncultured Pelagibacteraceae bacterium | reverse complement strand
TTGTATTTTTTATTATTGCTGTGAATAAAATTAATAGGAAAATGACAGATACTAATCCAATTTTTTTCACAATTTTTTTCCAAAATTTTCTATTTCTAGTAAATTTTTAAATTTGTCCTCAATATCAGTTTCAAAATTAAAAAAATCTTTTTTTTTAATTGCAAATCTTAATTTTGCAGATCTTGAGGGAGGGTTTTGATTTAGCTCGTTATCATTTGGTGTAATTGGTTTTTTTTTAATTACATCAAATAATGTCTCTCTTTGCTCTGTTAAAGGAACATATCTAGAAATACTTCTGCTTTCTGAAAGACTTTTAAAGAAATATTTAACAATTTTATCTTCTAAAGAATGAAATGTTACTACCGCTAAAACACCATTTTTTTTAAGAATTTTTGCAGCATTAATCAACCCATGTATCAATTCACTAATCTCATTATTAACAAATATTCTTAAAGCCTGAAATGATTTAGTCGAATTATTAATTTTAAAATTTTTTCTTCTTTTTGTATTATCAATAATTTTAACTAAATCTTGTGTATCTATAATTTTTTTAATTCTCTTTTTAATGATATTTTGAGCTATGTATTTACCTTCTTTCTCATCGCCAAAATACTTAAAAATTTTTTCTAATTCTTTTTGATCTAATTTGTTAATTGCCTCTTCAGCTGAAAAAGAATTCAAACCTAGCTGCATATTTAATTTGCCGACATGGTCAAAAGATAAACCCTTACTTGGATCTTTTATTTGAGTATACGAATATCCTAAATCAAATATAACACCTCTAACATTTTCATTTTTTATTTTAAGATTTTTTAAGTGGCTAAATTTTAAATTTTTAAACTTAAACCTATCTTCATATTTTTTTTGAAGATTTAAAGCAACCTTTTCACTTTCAGGATCTCTATCTAATGCAATTACTTTAGTTTTATCAAATTCTAATATTTTTTTTGTATACCCACCTTGACCAAAAGTGCAGTCAATAAATGTGCCGCCATATTGAGGGGAAATAATGCTAATAATTTCTTTTAGCAACACCGGATAATGCTTTTGCATTTTCGATGTTATGGCGGCGTCCATTTATTTCTTTGAAGACCATTAATTTTTTTGTCTTCTCAAGAATGCTGGTATTTCAAGATCATCCTCTTCTTCTCTTTCAGAGGACAATAAATCTTCTGGACTTGAATTTTCTGTCTCAGAGCTAAATAAATCAGGAGAGTCTGAGTCTACTCCAAACTCTTTTAGGTCGTTTGAAGCATCTTCCTCAGTATTTTCTGATACATTGGTCTCATCTTGTGTTTCGATAGCTTCTTGTGTAAAAGATTTCTCCATCTCATTTACTGATGCGTCTTCGAAAACACTTTCTGTCTCAGTATTTGTGCTTTGTGAAACATCCTCATTTATAACATTTGTTTGAGCTGTATCACTTTGTTGCTCCTGAACCATTTCATTTTCAAGCTTTAAAGCATTAGCACCGTGAGTAGTTGGGCTCGTAGTTGTATTACTGGAGAAATTATAGGACGCAGATGATACAATATTTGAAAAATCTGAATACCCTGGGTTACGATTATGGATTCTGTGAACCATATTTACAACTGATTTTGACTCTGGTTGTTGACCGTCAAGTGAGGTTGCAACAATTGAAACTCTTATTTTGCCATCTAGTTCTGAGTCTGTTATAGCTCCAATTATAACCTCTGCTTCTGTGTCCACTTCAGATCTAATTTTATTAACTACCTCATCAACTTCAAAAAGTTTTAGATCTTTGCCACCCGTTATGTTGACTAATAAACCTCTGGCTCCCTTCAATGTATAATCATCTATTAAAGGATTATTAATTGCCATCTCTGTAGCTTGCATTGCACGACCTTCACCTTCAGCTTCTCCTGTTCCCATCATAGCTTTACCCATTGAAGCCATAACAGTTTCAACATCAGCAAAATCTAGATTAATTATACCAGGCCTTACCATCAAGTCTGTAACACTTTGAACGCCATGCATTAAAACATTATTTGAAAGATTAAAAGACTCTTCAAATGTTGTTTGTTCGTTAGCTATTTTAAAGAGGTTTTGATTAGGAATAACAATAATCGTATCAACGTGTTTTCGTAATTCTTCTAAACCATGTTGTGCTCTTCTCATTCTAGAGGGGCCTTCATATAAAAATGGAAGAGTCACAACACCTACAGTTAAAATATTTAATTCTTTCGCAGCTCTTGCAATGACATGAGCAGCACCAGTGCCTGTTCCACCACCCATGCCAGCAGCGATAAAAACCATATTTGCACCTTGTAGAGTGTTTATAATTTCATTTAAAGACTCGTCAGCAGCAGCTTGCCCAATATCAAGTTTTGCACCTGCTCCTAAACCTTTGGTTAAATTTAATCCTATTTGAATTCTTGATTTTGCTTTGCTAAGTTTCAAATCTTGAGCATCGGTGTTGACTGCAATAAACTCAACTCCTTGCATGTTATTTTCAATCATTTCGTTAATCGCATTTCCACCTGCTCCACCAACCCCTAAAACTAATAGTCGTGGTTGCAACTCTTTTATCTCTGGTGCTTTAAAGTTAATTGTCATCTTAGTTCCCCTCTTTGTTATTTAAATGTTTTTCCCATTTAAGGTTTGCTCTATTTAAATTTGCTTTTTTTCTCGCATTCACCTTAAATTTTTCAAATGCTGTTGGTTCCCATATTTGAAAAGTTTGACCCTGACCAACAAACAACATACTGTTTTTTATTTTTGAATGTTTTAATAATTTTGATGAAAGCGAGA
>CABZJV010000036.1 GCA_902526115.1 uncultured Pelagibacteraceae bacterium | reverse complement strand
GCTGTGATGGCTATGACAGATTATAATGTTGGCTCTAATCACGTTTTGCCAACAAATGGATCTGCAAAATATTCAAGTGGAATTAGTGTAAATGAATTTTACAAAAGAATTTCTTACATAAACTTATCAAAAAAGGGTATTGAAAGTCTTGGACCATCAGTTATAACACTTGCAAATTATGAAGGGTTAGTTGGACACGCTCAATCTGTAATAAAAAGAATTAGGAGAAAATAAATTTGTCAAAACAGGACTTACTGGAATTTAAAGGTAAAGTAATTGATCTACTTCCAAATGCTATGTTTAGAGTCAAGTTAGAAAATGGACATACCGTTACAGCTCATACAGCAGGTAAGTTGAGAAAAAACAGAATTAGAGTTCTTCAAGGTGATAATGTGACTGTAGAAATGACACCTTATGACCTAACAAAAGGCAGAATAATCTTTAGAGGTTAAAATCCTGCCTCGGTAGCTCAGGAGTAGAGCAGAGCCCTGAAAAGGCTTGTGTCGGAGGTGCGAATCCTTCCCGAGGCACCACCCACTACTTTTCATCTTGAAATAATCTGAAAAAAAATTAACCTATTTACTATAATAAATAACAAAAGGACTAAGAAACAAGATGACTACATTAACTGGTAAAATTAAATGGTATAATGGAAAAAAAGGATATGGCTTTATTGAAAGAGACGATAAAGAAAAAGATGCCTTTGTTCATGCCTCTGCTGTAAAAGATGCTGGAATGAGATATCTTAATGAGGGTGACAAACTTGAATTTACATTAGAAGACGGTCCCAAAGGTCCTTCTGCAGTTAATTTAAAGAAAGTAGACTAATTTCTTTTTAATATTTTAAGGACGTTTTATCTAATTATACTAGATACACGTCCTTACTAAATTAGCTCTTGCGTTATAGTAGTATTTGTCTAAAAGACTGCTCATGATTATAAATATTACATTTAGAGAGACTTCAACAAGCACTCATAGAAATAGTGTCCATAGCCTATAGGCTATTTATTTATAATATAATTTTAAATCCACAGAAAATAATATAAAATCAAGGGATGCCTGGGTGGTGTAACGGTTAGCACGAAAGTTTGTGGAACTTTAAGTTTGAGTTCGATTCTCAGCCCGGGTACCAAAAAATGGATAAAAAAAATAAATTAGTGCCTGGATTACCTTCAGGTTTTGAAGATCGTTGGAATAATAAACTTCTTATTAAAAAGAAGCTATTAAAAGCTATCGAGAATAATTTTATTAAATTTGGAGCCGAGGCTTTAGAAACACCTTCCTTCGAAATTAGTGAAAATATAGGATCTTTTTTAGCAGAAGATGAGGCCAATCCTATGTCTGATGTATTCTCATTTCAAGATGGTGAAAATAGCATTACCCTTCGATATGATTTATCAAGCCCGCTTGCAAGATTTGTTGCTCAAAACAATCAAGAACTGCCATCAATTTTTAAGCGATATCAAATTCAAAATGTTTTTAGAAATGAAAAAGCTGGAAATGCAAGATACAGAGAATTTATGCAAGCTGATTTTGACATTGTTGGAAATGTTGATCCAGCACAGGCAAATGCAGAACTTTGCAATTTAATATCAAGCACATTATTAGATTGCGGTTTAAATAGAGATCAATTTATAATCAATATAAGTAATAGAAAAATTGTCCAAGGTTTAATTAATGAATTAAAAATTTCTGACGAAAAACAGGTCAAAGTTATTAGAGCTATAGATAAATTGGATAAGCCAGGATTTGGTCTCAAGGGAGTTGAAGATTTATTAAAAAAAGAGAGAAAAGATCGAAGTGGCGCAATTACAAAAGGAGCTGATTTAACTGATAAACAAGCAGCACAAATATTAAATTTCTTAAAAATAAAAGATTTAAAAGAATTAAAACAAAACTTAAAAAATCAATTATCTCAAGAAGGAATAAGTGAATTAGAAAATGTATTAGAGGTACTTGGATACGGATCAAATTTAAATCAAGTTAAAACAAACTTTACGATTGTGAGAGGACTAGCTTACTATTCAGACTTTATTGTTGAAACAAACTTAAATTTCAAAATCACAAATAACAAAGGTAAGGTAGTTGATATCGGTAGCATATGTTCAGGTGGAGCCTATGCAAAACTCATATCGAGATTTAGAGGGGTTGATATTCCAGGCACCGGAATAAGTTTTGGAGTTGATAGATTGTTATTCGCTTTAATGCAATTAGATCAGATTAATGTAGAGGGTCAAAAACCAGTTTTAGTATGTGTAATGGATAAAAAATATTTAAAAAATTATTATGAGATGGTCGATCAACTAAGAGATAATAGTATTAATGCTGAAATTTTTTTAGATAGTAAAAAAAATCTAGGTAAACAATTAACTTTTGCTAATAAACGAGATTTATCAGTTGCAATCATTTGTGGTGAAAATGAATTTAAAGAAAATACTGTCACCATAAAAAATCTAAAAGGTATCAAAGGCGAAAATAACAAAACAATCCCAAAAGAAGATTTAATCAATGAAGTCAAAAAACTTATCTGAAAAAATCCTTAGGTCAGTAAAATCAAAGGGTTTTAAATATATTGAGCTACCATCTGTAATTGAGGCAAATCATATTGTTCAAAGATCAGGAGAGAACTTTAGGAAATTCATGTTTTCCTTTATAGATATAAATGGCAAAGAATTATGCTTAAGACCCGATTTAACAATTGCCTCTTGTTTAAGATATTTAGAAGAAAAATTAAAGGGTAAAGAGAAAATTTTCTATAGTGGTCAGGCTTACAGGAAGGTACAAAATAAAAAAGATTCAATAATAAGAAATCAGGTTGGCTTTGAA
>CABZJV010000035.1 GCA_902526115.1 uncultured Pelagibacteraceae bacterium | reverse complement strand
CACACTATTTTTAAATTCACCTTTATAAATATATCCATTAGGCCAAGTTTCTACTCCCTTACCTTCCTTTTTTGTTGCAACCCACTCTCCTTCATAAGTTGTTTTATCTGTATAAATCCATTTGCCATATCCATTTTCACAATTTCCCTCTTTACATCCAGTACTTCTAGCAAAAACTGATGAAATGATAAAAAATGTTAAAATTAAAAATAAAAAAATTTTTTTCATGAGTTTATTTTATACAAAAATTAAGTAAAAAAAAATCCCCCCCAACACAGTTGGGAGAGATTTATAAGTTTTATATTTTTAACCCTAGTGATCGTGTGTAAATTCTTCCCACACTTTCTTATTATCGGCTAACCATTTTTTAGCTGCATCTTCATGAGTCATCTTATCCAGATCAACTAAAGCTGCCATTGCTCCAATTTGACTTGTAGAAAATGACATTTTTTTAAATACTTTAGCTGCATTTGGATGAGTTTTTGGAAAATCCTCATGTGCTGCTTTTTTAAGATAGCCATCAGGAGAACCACATTTTCCATCTCCACCATCCTCTGGTCTGCAACCTGCTGTATATGGAGGAAAATCAATAAATGTAAAACCAGCACCATCAGTAAAATTTGGTGTCCAATTGAAAATTATTGTTCCTCTTCCCTCTTTTTCAGCTGCTGCTAATTCAGCCCAAAGCGCATCTGCACTTCCAGCAAATTTAACCCACCAAAGATCGCCTAGACCTAAAGCATCAACCCTTTGTGGTATTAAATCACCATGCCAAGTTTGTGGACCTTCTAACATTCTTCCTTTTCCATTTGGAGAGTCAGGTGTTGTAAAGTTTTTAGCACAGTCAGGATTTTTTAAAGCAGTCCAGTCTGGTAGACCAGGGCATAATCCTTTGTCTGTAACCCAGTTAGGGTACCCCATATCTTCAAGTGTTCTTGCTTCATGATCACCCATATCTATTAAACCGCCTTTATCTAAAGCAGTTGTGAAAGATTTTCCAAATGCAGATTCCCACACTTCGTGAGATATAGTTACATCTCCAATTCTAATTGACTCGTAAACTGCTTGTGAGTCAGCATTTACATATTTAACATTGTTACCCATGCTTTCGAAAATTCCACCAATAACATAAGCCATTACAATTTGACTTGACCAGTTATGGGTTGGGATTACGATGGGTTTTTTGCTATCTGCAGCGTTAGAAATTCCTGCAAAACTTACCACAGAAATTACAAGAGCAGACAATAATGATATTATTTTTTTCATTTTTTTCCCCTCGATTATTAATATTAATTCTAAAGTATGTTCCGATTTAAAGGTATAGTCAACTCGTTTTCAGTATAATATGGTCACAATAAAAATAATAATAAAACATTGATCATGTTAGGAATCAGTAAAGAAATAAAATATCCAGGACTTAATATTTTACCACCAGGAGTTGAAAGACATGTTGTAAATGGTGGTGGTCTTACTGCTTTTCATATTTTCCCTGATGATGAAATAGAGATTATCAATAACGAAGGAAATCAAATTTGTGAAATTATATGTTTTAATAAAGACGGAAAATCAGATGTAGGTATTTTAAACCTTAAAAATAACAATAATAAAAATTTCATTAGAGATATCTTAAGTAAAAAAAATGAAAGTATTCTAGCAACCAATTATCAACTTAAAAAACTAAACTTAAATATTTCAGAATCAAAATCCTCAATAATATTTGATATTGATACCCAAGTTGGTGAAAAAATTAATTTAAAGTCTAAAGATAAATGTTTTGCAATATTTGCAGCGCCTGGACAAGACATGGATGTTACAAAGCAAAATCCTCCTACAGATTTAATTATTTATATAAAGAGAGCAAATATAATTGATGACAAAGAGTTAAATGTTATTCCAAACCCTGTCTTTGAACCTTCGCACGAGGAGAATATAAATAAAGCAAGTAGCATATCTTATGAAGTTAAAGAGGGTGATTACATCCAAATAATAAGTCCTACTGGAAGACAATGTTCAGACTTTGTGGCATTTGACACAAGAAAATTAGAAAAAGGAATTGAGAAGGGTTTGGATTGGCAAACAACTAGGACTTTCATGGGAAATACATTTCCAGGTCCAGGATTATTTTCTAAATTTTATGATACTGACCATGAGCCTTTGGTAGAAGTAATTAGAGATACCGTTGGCAAACATGATACTTTTAATCTTGCCTGTACTTCAAAGTACTATGAAGATGCTGGTTATTTTGGCCATGCAAATTGCTCTGATAATCTTACAGAAAGTATGTCAAAGTATGGTCTACAAAAACAAAAAGGGTGGCACGCAATCAATTTATTTTTTAATACATCTGAAGGTGGATTAAACTCAGTTGTTTCAGATGAATCATATTCGCGTCCTGGTGATTATGTAATGTTTAGAGCCTTAAAAGATTTAACTATTGGAACAACAGCATGTCCTAGTGATATAGATGCTTGTAATTCGTGGAATCCAACTAATATTTTTGTTAGAACATATGACAAGAAAAAAGAATTTACTAAATCATTTGCATTCAGGATGAAAACAGACTCTGAAAAAAAACTTACAAGAAATTCTGGTTTTTATGAGAGAACTTCAAAACTAACAAGAAACTTTATAGATGCTAGAGGTTTTTGGCTTCCAAATGATTACACAAAACATGGGCTTGTTAATGAGTACAACGCTTGTAGAAATGATGCAGTTTTAATTGATTTATCTTCATTAAGAAAATTCGAAATTATTGGTCCTGATGCTGAAGAATTATTAAATTATACACTTACGAGAAACATTAAAAAATTATCAATTGGTCAAATTGTATATTCTG
>CABZJV010000034.1 GCA_902526115.1 uncultured Pelagibacteraceae bacterium | reverse complement strand
CTAATTTCATCAAAGCTTCTACTGTTTGTGGTGTTGGTTCAATAATATCTATTAATCTTTTATGTGTTCTAGACTCAAATTGTTCTCTACTTTTTTTATCAATATGGGGAGATCTTAGTACAGTATATCTCTCTATCCTTGTTGGTAAAGGTATTGGACCTTTAATTGTGGCACCAGTTCTTTTTACAGTATTTACTATTTCTTCAGTTGATGCATCTAGAACTTTGTTGTCGTAGGCTCTAAGTTTAATTCTAATATTTTGTTTTTCCATAATTAACCTGCAATCTTTTTAGTTACTTCATCCTGAACATTTTGTGGGACTTTGGAATAATGATCAAAAAACATTGAATATTGTGCTCTTCCTTGTGACATTGATCTTAAATTATTAATGTATCCAAACATATTCGCTAGAGGCACCATTGCTGTAATCACAGTTGCGTTTCCTCTTTGCTCTTGAGTGCTAATCTGACCTCTTCTACTATTTAGATCTCCGATGACATCACCCATATAATCCTCAGGCGTTACTACTTCAACTCTCATAACTGGTTCTAATAACTTTAAACCACCTTTTGTACATGCCTCTTTAAAACAAGCCCTACTAGCTAACTCAAAAGCTAATACACTAGAGTCAACGTCGTGATGGAGTCCGTCTAAAATAGTTACTTTATAATCTATCATTGGGAAACCAGCCAAAATTCCACCATCTGAGATTGTTTCTATTCCTTTTTCTACACCAGGTATAAATTCTTTAGGAATTGCTCCACCTTTAATTTTACTTTCGATTTCTCTTCCTTTTCCTGCATCTTGTGGTTCAACTAATAATTTAACTTTTGCAAACTGTCCTGCTCCACCACTTTGTTTTTTGTGTGTATATTCCACTTCTGAAGCGGCTTCAATTGTTTCTCTATAAGCAACCTGAGGAGCACCAACATTAGCTTCAACTTTAAATTCTCTTTTCATTCTATCAACTATAATATCTAAATGCAGTTCCCCCATTCCTTTAATAATCGTTTGGCCAGACTCTTCGTCTGACGTAACTCTAAATGATGGGTCTTCTTTAGCTAATCTACCCAACGCTTCACCCATTTTTTCTTGGTCAGCTTTTGTTTTTGGTTCTACTGCGATTTCAATAACTGGATCAGGAAATTCCATAGGTTCAAGTAAAACGGAATTTTCTTCATCACATAAAGTATGACCCGTGATAGTATTTTTTAGTCCAGCTAAAGCAACTATATCACCAGCATTAGCTTCTTTAATATCTTCTCTAGAGTTAGCATGCATTAAAAGCATTCTTCCAACTCTTTCCTCTTTTTCTTTTGATGAATTATAAACAGCGGTTCCAGTTTTAATTGTTCCTGAATAAATTCTTATAAAAGTTAAAGAACCAACGAATGGATCATTTGCAACTTTAAAAGCTAAGGCTGAAAATGGTACATTGTCATCAAATTTCATTTCTATCTCATCCTCTGAACCTAATTTAGTTCCTTTAATTGAACCAATATCAACTGGACTTGGTAAATAATGTACAACAGCATCAAGTAAAGGCTGTACACCTTTGTTTTTAAATGCTGAACCAGTTAAAACTGGTACAAAACTAAAATTTAAAGTTCCACTTCTTATGCATTTAATCAAATCTTCTTCTTTAATTTCATCACCATTTAAATAAGCTTCCATCAGCTTTTCATCTTGCTCAACTGCTGTTTCAACTAATTCTGTTCTATATTTTTCTGAAATTTCTTTTAGATCATCAGGGATATCTTTGTATTCCCACTCCGCTCCCAGAGCCTCATTTTTCCACACTTGCGCTTTCATTTTTACTAGATCAACAACACCTGTTAGAGAAGCCTCTGCACCAATAGGGACCTGGAGAACCAATGGTTTTGCTCCTAATCTATCTTTGATCATGTCTACACATCTAAAAAAATCTGCACCAGTTCTGTCTAATTTATTAACAAAACAAATTCTTGGAACTTTATATTTATCTGCCTGTCTCCATACAGTTTCTGACTGTGGCTCTACACCTGCTACACCATCAAATACTGCAACAGCTCCATCTAGTACTTTAAGTGATCTTTCAACTTCGATTGTAAAATCTACGTGACCTGGAGTATCGATTATATTAATTCTATGATCATTCCAAAAACAAGTCGTTGCTGCTGAGGTAATTGTAATTCCTCTTTCTTGCTCTTGCTCCATCCAATCCATTGTTGCAGCGCCATCATGAACTTCTCCAATTTTATGACTTTTACCTGTGTAATATAAAACTCTTTCAGTAGTAGTTGTTTTACCAGCATCTATGTGGGCCATGATCCCAATATTTCTATATTTATCTAAAGTATGAGTTCTAGACATATTTTTTACCACCTAAAATGTGCAAAAGCTTTATTAGACTCTGCCATCTTATGAACATCCTCTCTTTTTTTAACTGCTGCACCTTTTTTTTCATATGCATCGAAAAGCTCGTTAAAAATTTTGTCTGACATATGTTTATCTTTTCTTTTTCTCGCTGAATCTACTAACCATCTAATTGCTAATGCTTGTGCTCTTTTACTTTTTACCTCAACTGGGACTTGATAAGTTGCACCACCGACTCTTCTTGATCTAACTTCTACAGTCGGCTTAATGTTATTAATGGCTTCATTAAAAATATTAATTGGCTCATCTTTGCTTTTTGTTTTAATTTTATCGATCGCATCATAAACAATTTTTGCAGCAACACCCCTTTTGCCGTCGTACATAATATTGTTTATTAGTTTTGGAATTATTGTTGAGTTAAATTTTGGATCCGGGACAACGTTTTTTTTAGGTTGAGTTTTTTTTCTAGACATTACTTACCTTTTTT
>CABZJV010000033.1 GCA_902526115.1 uncultured Pelagibacteraceae bacterium | reverse complement strand
CCATTCAGTTATTCCATTTTTAACATATTTAGAGTCGGTAAAAATTTCTATTGGACTTTTTGAATTCATATTTTTTAATGCATTAATAGGTGCCATAAGTTCCATTCTATTATTGGTAGTATTTTTTTCGTTACCACTAATCTTTTTAATCTCACCATTAATATTAATTATTGCAGCCCATCCACCATTTCCCGGATTTGTAAGGCAGGAACCATCTGTATAAATTTTTATCATCTTGGCAAATAATCTTTGTGAGAATTTAAGCTATTATGAGTAAGAAGTTTTTGATAATATTCGTTAGGATTTTTTATTTTTATCAAAGCAGTTTTAGGAGTGTTAGAATAATCATAGAGTCTAGTTAATAAATAACGTAAAGCAGCTCCTCTACATAGAACATTAATAGCACTTTTTTCTCTAGAAGAAATTTTCTTAACACTTTCATACCCCTCAATTAAACTTTTTATTTTTTGTTTATTAATTATAAATTTTTTACCCTTTAAATCAAAACACAGAGCATTAATACAAATTGCAATTTCATACATAAAATAATCGTTTCCAGCAAAGTAGAAATCTAGAATTCCAGAAAGTTTATTTTTCTTAAAAAATATATTATCAATAAACAAATCTCCATGAATTATTCCACTCGGCAAGCTTTTTGGCCAATATCTATTAATATCCTTTAAATTATTTTTTAAAAAAAATTCTAATTTTGAGAATTCGTTACTTTTAAATTTAATACTTTTTAATAAAGGGTTAAGATTTTTAATACTCATTGAATTTTTACGATAAAGTTTTAGTTTTTTTGTAACCAGATGCATCCGTGCAGTAATTCTTCCAACAGAGTAACAATCTTTGATATTCAGTTTTTTTTTATCTTTTCCTTCTAAAAAAGAGACAATACAAGCAGTCTTTTTTTTTAATCTAATTAGATAACTATTACTTTTAGTCCTTAGAGGTTTAGGACAATTTATTCTAGAACTATTTAAATTGTCCATTAGTTTCATAAAAAAGGGAACCTCTTTTTTCGAAACTCTTTTTTCAAAAATAGTTAAGATAAATTTTTTATTTTTTGATTTTAATAAATAATTTGTGTTTTCAATTCCTTGTTTAATTCCATGAAAGTTTATAATTTTTTCAATATCAAACTTATTATTTATTAGTCTAATATCATTTTCGTCTATTTTTGTATAAACAGCCATCTAGTTTAATTTGTTGGGCACTTTAAAAACTACATTTTCTTTTATTATTTCAACTTCTTTAATATTTATAGTGAATTTGTTTCTTAGTGCATTTATGAAATTTTCAACTAAAATTTCTGGAGCAGACGCACCTGACGATATACCTATAGTATTAAACTTTTCTATTTTATCATATGGAATTTCACTTTCCGAATGAATTAAGTGAGCATTCTGACATCCTGATTTTTTAGCAACCTCAACTAATCTTACAGAGTTTGAGGAATTTCTACTTCCGATCACAAAAAACATTTCGCATTGCTTTGCAATATTCTTTACAGCAGCCTGCCTATTTGTTGTAGCATAACAAATATCTTCCTTCATTGGTTCTTTCATTGATGGATATTTATTTTTTAAGATATTTATAATTTCTTTGGTGTCATCAACTGATAAAGTTGTTTGAGTTATATAAGCAATTTTATCAAATTTTTCAGTTTTAAAATTTTTAG
The DNA here is from genome assembly GCA_902526115.1 of uncultured Pelagibacteraceae bacterium. Classification (GTDB taxonomy): domain Bacteria; phylum Pseudomonadota; class Alphaproteobacteria; order Pelagibacterales; family Pelagibacteraceae; genus Pelagibacter. The sequence continues at coordinate 1,252 of CABZJV010000033.1, read as the reverse complement.
CCTCATACTCATTCTGAATTAGTGTAACCGCACCATTTGGCAGCTGCCCCATAGTTCCAACAACTTCAGGATGGTTTTGGTGTCCAATTAAAATAATCTGATATCCAGCTTTATTTAGATTTTCTGCTTCTCTATGTACTTTTGAAACCAAAGGACATGTTGCATCAACATAAGTCATTTTATAGTTCTCTGCATCTTTTGGTATTTTTTTTGGTACACCATGAGCAGAAAAAATAACAGGTCTAGTTTTATCCATAATTTCTTCAAGCTCTTCTACAAATATGGCTCCTTTATTTTTTAGATCATCAACCACGTGTTTGTTATGAACAATTTCATGACGAACGTAGACTGGAGCACCAAATTTATGAATTGATTTTTCAACAATTTCGATTGCTCTTTCAACGCCTGCACAAAATCCACGTGGTGCAGATAACAAGATATTTAATTCTTTATTTTTCATTTTTTTCTAAAAAATATTCCAGCAATATATGTGGAAAGGTCAAAGACGCCAAACCTATAAAAATTATTTTTAATATTGCACTATTTAATTCATAAACATTATTTAGGAAATAAAGGCCCACTAAACAGAAAATAGCAGTTAAAACTGTTAAAGGAAAAGCTTTTTTGACAAATAATTTAAAACCATTTTTTAGATTTGTATTATCCATTTCAACAGCAAGTGAAATTGTGTGCCTAACAGAATGTAAAAAACAAAAGTAAATTGTGAATGCAACTAAGGGAGACAAGTAATAATTTAAAATTATAATTGAGAATGAATCTAATAAAATTGAAAATTTTTTAAAGCTAAACTCAGTTAAAAATAAAATGATAGTCGATAATACACTTAAACCAATAGCAATTTCAATAATTTTATAATCTTCAATAAAGCTCAAACCTGAGTAAAATTTCTCATTATCAATTAGCAACATTTTGAAGATAGATACTGTCTCATCAAAATTGAAGTACAGAGGAGCAGTAATAACTAAGAAGCCTCTGAAAAAAAAAAGTATTGGAATCAAATTTGAACTTTTATTAATTAAAAATTGTGTATCTTCTTTACCAAAATGAAATGATGCAACAGCCAAAAAAATTATTAAGGTAATAGCTGGCAAGGTAGTCCATATAAATATCACAGATAAAGCTATTAATATGTAAGATAAATAAAAAATATAAGTTTTTTCAATATTTAAAATTGTTAAAAGTTTTTTACCTTTTAAATGGTCCAGTGCACCATGAGAAACACCTATGATTA
>CABZJV010000032.1 GCA_902526115.1 uncultured Pelagibacteraceae bacterium | reverse complement strand
CCATTCCCCAGGCATTCTGTAGCCTTTAAGAGATAAAATTTTATTCATCCTTAGGATTTTTGGTTAGTCCTTTATAATAATCAATTCTTCTATCTCTTAAAAATGGCCAATGGTTTCTTACGTTCTCAATTTTGCTTAAATTAATATCACAAATTAAAATTTCCTCTTTTTCTGATTTTGCTCTTGCAACTATATTTCCACTTGGATCAATGATCATTGAGTTACCCCAAAACTGAATTTTTTTATTTCCTATCTTTTCTAATCCAGTTCTATTTATTGCTGCTACAAAGACTCCATTAGCAATAGCATGACTTCTTTGCATTACGATCCAGGCATCTAACTGAGATTTTCCAAATTTTTTCTTTTCTTTTGGGTGCCATCCTATAGCTGTAGGATAAAATAATATTTCAGCACCTTTTAAAACAGTTAGTCTTGCAGCTTCAGGAAACCATTGATCCCAACATATTAATGAACCTATTTTGGCATATTTTGTTTTTGTAGATTTAAATCCTAAATCACCAGGCGTAAAATAAAACTTTTCATAATACCCAGGATCATCTGGAATATGCATTTTTCTGTACTTAGAAATTATTTTACCTTTTTCATTTATTATGATGCTTGTATTGTGGTAAAATCCAGAAGTTTTTTTTTCGAACAGTGGAATAATTAAAATTACTGAAAGTTTTTTTGCTAGTTTACAATATAAAATAGTTTTTTTTCCAGGAATTTTTTCAGCTAATTTAAATTTCGAATGACTTTCAGTCTGACAAAAATAAGTAGAAAGAAATAGCTCTGGTAGGCAAATTATTTTAGCTTTTTTTTTTGCTGCTAGTTTTATTTTATCAATAGAATTTTTTATATTTAATTTTTCATTATTTGAAACTTTTGTTTGTACTATTGCAATTTTAGTTTTTTTTATCATTTATTTATATTTCTATTTCTCCTCTTAAAAAAGTAACTGCTTCTCCACCTATTGTAACCCTGTCTTTGTTATGAGTACAATGAAGTTTTCCTCCTCTTTTAGATATTTGATTAGCTAATAATTCTTTTTTATTTAGTTTTTTAGACCAATAAGGAATTAATTCACAGTGAGCAGATCCAGTCACAGGATCTTCAGGTATTCCTAATTTTGGAGCAAAGTTTCTAGATACGAAATCTACATTATTTCCAGGTGCAGTAACTATTACTGCTGGACAATCTAATTTACTTAACTTTTCCATGTTGGGTTCTATAGATTTTATATCTTCTTCATTTTCAAAAATTGCAACTGCATCTCTATGACGAAAAAGTGCTAAGGGTCTCTTTCTCAATGCCTCTGAAACTAACTCAATATTATCATATACTTCTGGAGGTCTTGATGGAAAATCCATTAAAAATAGATTATTTTTTTTAGTGACATTTAATGTGTCACCAATTTTGGTTTTAAAAATAATTTTATCATATTTGAAATTTAACTCTTCTACGATTACGTGAGACGTTGCAAGCGTAGGGTGTCCCGCTAAATCTAATTCAGAAACAGGAGTGAACCAACGAATATCAAATTTTTTATTATTTTTAACAAAAAAAGCAGTTTCTGATAAATTATTCTCTTTTGCTATTTCTTGCATAATTTTTTCAGAGAGCCATTCTTTCAAAGGACATACAGCTGCAGGATTTCCTTTAAATACTTCAGACGTAAAAGCGTCAACTTGATAGATTGGAATTTTCATCTTTAATACTCTTATTTAAATATTTCGGAAAAATTTTTTCTACCTCTTTTTTTCCATTCACCTCTGTGATATGCGTCACTCGCAATTAAAGGCAAAACACTAGTTGCTTCAGCAAAAACCATTTGTTCTTTAGTTATGTCTACTTTACCCCAAGAACTAGCTTCTTTAAGAGTAGAGCTACTACAAGCGCCATCTCTAGAGTCAGCAACAGTAATTTGAATAGCATATTTATGCATATCAACTTCTTTTCCAAGAAGCTCAGCACATATAACAGTATCTTGAATAAAATTTTTTGGAACTCCACCACCAATCATAAATAAGCCCGATCCTTTTGATTGTATTTTAATTTCAGTTAGTTCTCTGAATTCTCTTATAGAATCTATAGTCATATGTTTTTTTGGATTATTTTCTTGATGAATAACCAATCCAAAACCGGCACTAGAGTCTGTAAATGCAGGGCAAAATATTGGTACATTATTTTCATATGCTGTTTCAATTAAAGAGTCTTTTTTCTTAGAATTTTTTTTTAGATATTTACCCATTTCGCAAATAAACTCTCTAGATGTATAACTTCTTGGCTCTAATGTATCCGCAATCTCACATATTTTTTTATCGCATTCCTGTAATTCCTCTTCATCTATGTAAGTATCATAAATTCTATCAACATAATTTTTTCTTAGTTCAGTATCGTCCTGAAACTGTGAACCCTGATAATGCTTAAAACCCAATGCCTCAAAAAAATCCATGTCAATTATAGAGGCTCCTGTAGCAACTATTGCATCTACCATATTGTATTTGACTAAGTCTTTATAAATATTCATGCACCCAGCAGCTGAAGTTGATCCTGCCAAAGTTAAAAAAATTGTACATTCTTTATCTTTTAGCATTTCATTATATATATTTGCTGCATTAGCAGTCTCTCTGGATACAAAAGACATTTTTTCCATTGCTGAAATTATCTTTCTTGCATCGAAAGTAGTGATATCAATGTGCTCTACTGGGTTTTTTAAGAAATCTTTTTTACTATTATGCCCTAGATTTTTCTGGTCTGACATTATGCAACCATATTAGCTTTGTCGCTGTCTTTACCGTACATTGTCATTATTGGTTTGTCTGCAACTTCATAAATTTCATTTGAGTAATATCCATTAAACTTAGTTCTAAATGTTAAACCGTATGCTCCAAGCTGACCAAGTTCTATATAATCATTTTCTTTTATGTTATTTGGAAGTAAGAAAGGACCTTTCATGTAATCCATACTATCACATGTTGGACCAAAGAAATCAAAAGCTGTG
>CABZJV010000031.1 GCA_902526115.1 uncultured Pelagibacteraceae bacterium | reverse complement strand
CAAATGGTGCAAAAGGTATGTTTTGGACAAGTGTTATGGCAAAAGGTGGTGTTTATGGATTGAGAATAAGAATATTTGGTACTAAAGGCAGTCTTGAATGGGTTCAGAATGATCCAAATTATTTAAAATTAAATCCTGGAAAAGGTGCAGTTAAGTATCTTGAGAGGGGTTTTCATAATGCAAAGTTTTCCAAAAAATTTTCCAGAATAAAATTTGGACATCCAGAGGGTTATCTTGATGCATTTGCAAATATATATAGCGAATTTGCGAACTCTTTAAAAAATAAATCAAAAAAAAGATATTTTTATCCAAATGAAGATGAAGGATTAGAGACAGCAAAATTTATAAATGCTTGTAAAGTTTCCTCAAGAAATAAAAAATGGGAAAAAATAAAATAAATATTGCATTACTTGGTTTAGGCAGAATAGGTCAAATGCATGCTTACAATATAGTCAATCATCCCGAATTTAATTTAAAATATACTTTCGATATAGATAAAAGTTTAAGAACAAAACTATCAAAAAAATATAATTCTATTAATATTAATAATCCAAATATAGCTTTTAAAGACAAAAGTATTAATTGTATTTTTATAGCTACAAGTACTAAAACCCATTTGGAATATATTGAAAAAGCAGTAAAGAATAAAAAAGTTGTATTTTGTGAAAAACCATTAGATCTAAACCTAAAAAAAATTAATCAATTCGGAAAAAAAATTAAAAAATTAAACCCTAAAGTTCAATTAGGTTTTAATAGAAGATATGATCCTAGCCATAACTCTCTTAGGAAGAATTTAATTAAAGGGAAAATAGGTAAATTAGAAAAAATTATAATAACAAGTCGAGATCCTGCTCCACCAACTATAAATTACTTAAAAACATCTGGAGGTATATTTAAAGATATGATGATACATGACTTCGATTTGGCAAGATACTATATAGGCTCAGATAAATTTAAATTTTTATTTGCAACAGGTGAATCCTTTTCAGGAAAAAAGTATAAAAATATAAATGATTTAGCATTAGCAACAGTAGTTATGAAATCACAAAAAGGTGTTCAATGTATTATAACTAATTCTAGACATTGCAGCTTTGGCTACGATCAAAGAGTTGAGTTGTTTGGCGACAAAGGCATGATAATTTCTGATAATCAAAGAGATTTGGAGACTTCACTTTATTCAAAATATTTAACTAATGGTAAACAATCTTTTAAAAATTTTTTTATTGAGAGATATTCAGATGCATTCAGAATTCAATTGGACGACCTAGCTAAGTTTTGTAAAAAAAACAAAAAACCATTAGCAAATTTTGAAGATGGAAGAATCTCTATTATGTTGGCTGAAACAGCTAATAAATCTCTTAAATCAAAAAAATTTGAGCTAGTTAAATTTTAATTATTAGCTAATATTTAAAATATATGAATATTCTTAAAGATAATTTTGGCAGAAAATTTCCTTACATAAGATTATCTATCTCAGATGTTTGCAATTTTAAATGTGGTTATTGTTTACCAGATGGATACAGAATTGATAAAAGTGACAACAGAAAATTTATTAGCAAAGAAGAAATTAGTAGACTAGCAAAAGCTCTTTCGGAACTAGGTGTATCCAAAATAAGACTTACTGGAGGTGAGCCTACTATCAGAAAAGATTTTATAGATATTATTAAAGATATTAAAAAAAATTCAGGTATTAAGAAAACTGTGATCACTACTAATGGATATAAGTTAAATAAAATTGCCAAAGATATAAAAAATAGCGGCCTAGATGGTATTAACATAAGTATCGATAGTTTAAATTCTAACACTTTTAAACAAATTACTGGTCACGATAGACTGGATGAAATTTTAGATGGTATCAAAGAATTACAAAAATTAAATTTTAAAGATATTAAGATCAATGCAGTATTAATTAAAGGAGTTAATGACACAGAGAAAGATTTTAAAGAATGGTCAAACTTTATAAAACAAAATGAAATAGACTTTAGGTATATTGAATTAATGCAAACCGGGGATAACTTAGAATATTTTAAAAAATTTCATATTTCAGCTGATAAATTTATAGAATTTTTAAATAAAGAAAAATGGATTATTCAAACTTTTGGAAAAGATGCAGGTCCTTCAAAAAATTTTATTAAACCTGGATTTAAAGGTAAATTTGGCGTCATTGCCCCATATTCAAAAGATTTTTGTAAAAGCTGTAATCGTTTAAGAATAACAGCAAAAGGAGATTTAAGATTATGTTTGTTTGGTAATACTGGAATTAGTATACGACACTTAATGCAAAAAGACGAACAACTTGAAGAATTAAAAGATTTAATACTCAAGCAACTCAATTATAAAAAAGAGTCTCATTATCTTGAGATTGGTGAGACTGGTTTGAATAAAAATTTATCTACAATTGGTGGTTAATGAAAAATTTAAAAATTGTTAAAAATAGTGATTTAAAAGATTGGGCAGAAGATATTTTTAAAAAAAAAATTCTTTTAATATGATTGACGTTTCTTCCAAAAAAGAAACTTTTCGAAGAGCTCTGGCTTCTGGTAAGATTTATGTTGGAAAAGAGGTTTTTGAATTAATTAAAAATGATAAAATGCCTAAAGGAAATCCAAGAGTATTAGCAGAAGTTTCAGCCGTTTTGGGTGTTAAAAAGACTAGTGAGTTAATACCTCTTTGTCATCCATTGCCAATTGATCATACAGCAACAAAAATTATAATGAACGAAGAAGATCACTCACTTGAGGTATTTTGCGTTGTTTCAGCTACTGCAAAAACTGGTGTTGAAATGGAGGCAATCATGGGAGTTAATACCGCTTTAATTACAATATACGATTTGAGTAAAATAGTTAATCCCCATCTTAAGATAGATAATATAAAATTATTAATAAAAGAAGGTGGAAAAACTGGAATATGGAAAAATCCGGATGGTCTACCAAGTTTTCTAAAAAATTTATTTTAAAAATTTATTATTATAAATGATAGTTAAAATAGAGTTATATGGTGCTGCTAGAGATTTTAGTGACCAAAATATTTTAGAGCTAAATTTAAATAATGGTTCAACCATTAAAGATATTAGAATTAAAATAATTAATTACCTTCAAGAAAATTTTCAGGGAAATAAAAATTTTATTAAAATTGTTAATACTTCCGCTTTTTCTTCTGAAAATAATACTATTGTAAGCGACAATTATAAAATAACAAATAATGAAAAAATTGCTATCATACCTC
>CABZJV010000030.1 GCA_902526115.1 uncultured Pelagibacteraceae bacterium | reverse complement strand
GCTATTCCATCAAGTGGATTACATTCTAATGGATTTTCGTTGGTAAGATATCTTATAAGTCAAAAAAAAATTAATATTAAAAAAAATAAATATTTGAGATCTGAACTTTTAAAACCAACAAAAATATATGTTAAGGAAGTTTTAAAATTAATAAATAAAAATTTTATTAATGGATGTGCAAACATAACTGGTGGAGGCTTATCCGATAATATTAAAAGAATAATTCCAGATAAATTGGTTGCAGATATAGATTTAAACAAAATTAAAACCTTAAGTATTTTTAAATGGCTTAAAAAACAAGGAATATCCGAAAAAGAGATGCTTAAGACATTTAATTGTGGTGTCGGATTTTGCTTAATAATTAATCCTAGAGATTTTAAAATAGTCTCAAAATATTTTTCAGGGAACTTCAGGCCCTATGTAATAGGTAAAATTTCTAAAGGTAATAACAAAGTCAAATTAAATGGTTCAATCAACTGGTCCTAAAAAGATAAAGTGTGCAGTATTCATTTCTGGAACTGGGAGTAATCTAAAATCATTAATTCGATTTTCTAATAAAAAAAGTTCACCAATTTCGATAGAATTAATTATTTCAGATAACTCAAAAGCTAAAGGATTGAATTTTGGAAAGATTTTTAAAATATCAAGTAAAGTTTTTGATTTTAATAATAAGTCATTTAGTGAAAAAAAAATAATTTATGAAATAAAACATAAAGATATTAAATTAATTTGCCTCGCAGGATTTATGAGAATTTTATCTAAAGATTTTATAAAAAATTTTAAAGGTAAAATATTAAATATTCATCCTTCCCTACTTCCTAAATATAAAGGTTTGAACACATACCAACGAGCATTATCAAATAATGAAAAATATTCTGGTTGTACTGTGCATTTTGTTAATTCTAGATTAGACTCAGGAAAAATTATTCTTCAAAAAAAAGTTAAGATTAGCAAGAATGAAACACCTAAATCTTTAGCAAAAAAAATTTTAATACAAGAACACAAACTGTATCCAAAAGCAATCAGGAAGGTATTTAATCTTTAAAAAAGAAATCTATTTCAATTTTTGCATTATCAACACTATCGGAACCATGTACTGAATTTTTATCTATTGATATTCCATATTTTTTTCTAATAGTACCATCTTCAGCATCTTGTGGATTAGTAGCTCCCATTAGCTCTCTATTTCCAATTACTGCATTATCTTTTTCAAGAACCATTACAACAATAGGTCCCGATGAGAGATATGTGCATAAATCATTGTAAAAAGGTTTAGTTTCATGAGCTTTGTAGAATTTTTCAGCTTCTGACTTTTCAATTTGTATCTTTTTTTCTTTTAAAATAGAAAATCCCTTGTTTTTAAACATTTCTTTAATTTCATTTTCTAGACTTCTTTCGACAGCATCAGGTTTTATAATTGACAAAGTTTGCTCTACATTACTCATAATAATCCTCAACTAATCGGTTTAACAATCTAACTCCATAACCTGTTGCACCTCCTGAATTTAAAGCTCCACCATATTTTGAAAATGCCATGCCTGCTATATCTAAATGAGCCCAAGGAGTTTTGTTTAAAATAAATCTTTGTAAAAACTGTGCTGCAGTTGTGGATCCTGCACCACCAACGTAATTAATATTTTGCATATCGGCATTTTTTGAATTTATAAGTTTATCAAAGTTTTTATGTAAAGGCATTCTCCATAATTTTTCTTCTACTTTGTCACCTGACTCTAGTAGTTGTTTCGATAATTTATCGTCATTAGAAAATAAACCAGCATATTCGGAACCTAATGAAACAATAATAGCCCCAGTTAAAGTTGCTAAATCAACCATAAACTTTGGTTTAAATTTTTTTTCAGTATAAGTCAGAGCATCTGCTAATACTAACCTACCTTCTGCATCTGTATTTAAAATTTCAACAGTTTTTCCACTATAAGATTTTACAATATCACCTGGTCTTTGTGCATTTCCACTAACCATATTCTCTACAAGACCCACAACACCAACTGCATTTATCTTTGCTTTTCTTAAAGCTAAATTTATCATCAAACCAACTACAGCTGCTGAACCCGCCATATCATAAGTCATATCTTCCATAAACTTTGCTGGTTTTAATGAATAACCTCCAGTGTCAAAGCAAACACCTTTTCCAACAAAAGCTAAAGGTTTTGAATTATTTTTTAAACCTTTCCACTTTATAGTAACTAAATAAGAACCTCTTATACTTCCCTGGCCAACACCAAGTAAAGTATTCATGCCCATTTTTTTAAGTTTTTTTTCGTCATAAATTGAAATTTTTAACCCAAATTTTTTTAATAACTTTAAACGTTTAGCATATTCATCTGGGTGTAAAACATTTCCTGGCTCTGACACAAGGTCTCTTGCAAAAAAAGTGCCTTCTTCTAATGCCTTAAATTTAATTTGATCTTTTTTTGTTGGTATATTTTTACCTATTAAAGTTATTGATAGTTTTTTTTTCTCTTTTTTAGATTTATATTTATCAAAAGTATAAGATTTTAATTTTATACCATGTAAAAAATGTCCTAATAAATCTCTGTACTTAAGTGACATTGGGTTGGTATCAATTAAATACTCCGATTTTGTTTTTTGCTTTATGTAAGAATGTAATTTAGCACCTAATTCTTCAGCACCAGATTTAGATAAAGCTTTTTTTAAAGATACTAAAATGATAGTTTTTTTCGAGTTAATTTCAAAATTTAATATTTCTCTCTTGATATCGCTCGTCTTAAGTAAATCAGTTAAAAAGGAATAATGTGAGTTACTAATAAACTTTTTTAAATTTGATATATTAAATTTTTCATCAACCAAATATATAATATTGGCACCGTTTTTATTTGAAACTACATTCTTATAATTTAGTAATAATGACATAAATTTTAATTACACTCTCTAAGAGATGGATGGTATATATGAGTAAAAATACCACATTTCAATGAAAAAAATTATATTTCAAAAAATTTTACTAGACTGCCTAATTTTTTTTCTAATAGCGATATTTGGTATCAGTTCAATTATATGGGTTTTCCAAGCAGTAAACTTTTTAGATATAATGATTGAAGATGGAAGAAACTATAATGTTTACATTTTGTACACACTTTTAAGTTTTCCTAAAATTATAAGTAAAGTTCTTCCTTTTTGTATATTTTTTAGTTTTTCATATATTTTTATAAAATATGAAATGAATAATGAGTTAATAATTTTTTGGAACCACGGAATTGAAAAAATTACGTTAGTTAATTTTTTTTTAATTTTATCTTTTTTAATCCTTTTTTTTCAAACAATAATGCTGACAATTATTGTTCCAAAATCTCAAGAAATTGCCAAGAGAGAAATAAGAACATCAAGTGTTGATTATTTTGAAGGTTTAATAAAACCACAAAAATTTAATGATACTGTAAAAGGTTTAACTGTTTATGCTGAAGAAAAAAATTCAAAAGATGAGTTTATAAATATCTATATTAAAAAAGCTTCTTCACAATCTTTTCAAATAACATTTGCAAAAAAAGGTGTATTTGAGTTAAAGGGAGACAGAAAAATTTTAGTTTTATACGACGGACAAACGTTAAATGATAATAATGGAAAAATTACGAACTTTAAATTTTCTAAATCAGATTTTGGTCTTGAAAATATGGTTTCACATGCGGTAGTACACAGAAAATTACAAGAACAATCAACAAAGGGATTAATTAATTGTGTACAGAGTGTGTTCGAAAAAACTGAAAAAAGGATCTTAAACTGTGATCGAAGCAATCCAAGGAATGTTTATCGAGAATTATTTAAAAGGTTAATTGCTCCTCTTTATTTACCTTTGTTAATTTTGATTGCATCAATAAACCTATTAATCTCTAAAGAAAAAGTTGGTTATCTGAGATATAGACTTTTAGTATTTTTGTTTGGTCTTCTCATTATA
>CABZJV010000029.1 GCA_902526115.1 uncultured Pelagibacteraceae bacterium | reverse complement strand
TTAGAGTTTTCAAATTTTTGGATTTTTTCAAAAAGCGATTTACCAACATTGGTATTAGATAAAATAAAATCTAAATCCAAGTATGCAACTTTATTTTCTGCATATGCATTGGTTGAAATTCCAGTGAAAAAAATAATTGTGAAAATAATTTTTTTTATCTTTAACATTAAAATGTAGTACCTAAATTAAACCTGAAAGTTTCTGTTCTGTCACCTTTTGATTTAGAAATGGGCTGTGCTAGTGAAAAATTTAAAGGTCCTAGTGGACTAAACCAGTCAAGAGCTAATCCTATAGAACTTCGAATTTTATTATTATCAAGAGAAGAGTCGTAATCAACACCCCATATGTCTGCTATATCTGTAAAAAATAAAAAGTCTACGTTTTGTGACTCCTCAAACAATTGAGGGATAGTAGAGGAAAAATTTAAAGAATAAGCATAATTTCCTCCTATAAAATCATCTCCATCTTTAGGTCCAACACGTCCAGATTCAAATCCTCTTAATCTTCTTGAAGGAATGCTTATACGTTCAGAAAGTTTAATGTCTTTATTATTTAAAGAATTAGCAGTTTCAAAATAAAAAGAAATACCTGAGATATTTTTTTCAAATAAATCAAAATAATAAGAATAATTATAGTAGTTTTTCAGTGTATTTGTGTCACTAATAATAGGTATATCAAGAGAATAAAAAGATCTAAATCCTGAGCTTGTTTGAAATTTCTGATTTCTTTTATCAAGGTTAAAATCTAATTTTAAAAATGAGTCCCAATAATTCCCCTCCTGAGCTTGCTGGCGAGCAGAAGCTGTACTGTTAGTCTCAATTTTTTCATAAAAATTCGAATTACCTAATCCAAGATAAAAATCGTCATAATATTCAAAATTAGTTCCAAAACTTATTCCCGTTTTATTAGTTTTGTAACCAAAAGTATCATAATTATCTAATTCTATTGCCTCAGCTGAAACATAAATCGATCTATCTGTATTTTTGTAATTGGGATTTGTAGCTGAAAATTTTCCCTTAAATGAGTCAGAGGATATTAAGAAATTTGTATCTAATGAAACACCTTTACCTAAAAAATTGTTTTCTTTTACACCAAAACCAATAGATCCGCCCTCAGTACCAATTCCAGCCATTGCATTAATTTCACCAGTAGGTTTTTCTTCAATGGAAATATTTATAATTTTTGTTTTAGAATTTTTGTCATCAACTATCTCTTTTTTAACAGATTTAAAAATATTAAGGCTTTTAATATTATTTATTGACTTATTTAATAAAATCTCATTAAAAGGATCACCCTCATCAACTTCAAATTGATTTCTTATAACGTTCTCACTAGTTACATTATTTCCAAATATATTTATTTTTTTTACATAATATTTTTCGCTTTCTTTAATCCTAAATTCAAGATTAATGAAGTTATCTTTTAAATCTTCTCTTACTGTTGCATTAATGAATTTATATTGTTCCTGATTTGTAATTAGATCGATTTCATCTAAAATATTATCAATAGCATTAATTGAATATGGTTCACCTTTTATTTTTTTAAAGAGATTTTTTATTTTGTTAAAATTTTCCTCATCAAAATCAGTTGGTAAAATTAAGGACAGGTCGCCAAATAAAATTTTTGATTTTGCATCGATGTTAAATATTAATTCAAATTCATTATCTTTTAACATTTTTGCAAAAGATGAATTTACCTTGACATTATAATAGCCACGATTTTTATAAAAGTTTTCTAACAATCTTTTATCAAAGTCAACAATATTTTCATTTAGGTATTTTCTTCCTGAAATAAATTTCCAAAATTTATACTCTGAACTTGCTATAATTCTTCTTAATTTTCTATCTTTAAAAATTTTATTTCCAATAAAAGTGATTTTTTTAATTTTTGTTTTTTCACCTAGTGTAATATCAAATATTAAATCAACTAAATTATTTTCTTTCGTCTCAACCAAAATTTCTAAATCAGAATTGTAATAACCAAGATTCTTAAGTATATAATTTAATCTATTTTTTTCTTCTATTATAAGATTTTCACTATAAGACGATCTTTCTTTAATTAAAGCTGTTTCTGTTAAAGCGGTTAAAAGTTTATTTGTTTTAATACCTTCATATTTTATTTTTTCAATAATGGGATTTTCCTTTACATCAATTAATAAAATATTTTCATTAAACTTAACACTAACATCTTTAAAAAAATTGGTTTTGTATAAATTTTTTAAAATATCATTCAAGTTATTTTCATTTAAATTATCATTTAATGATACCTCAGAAAATAACTTAATAGTTTTTTCAGAAATACGCTCATTACCTGTAACTATTATTTTACTTACAATTTCACTAAAAGATTGATTTAAGGTGAAGGCAACTAGAGTAAGAACAACTGATACAAGTTTTAGAAAACCTTTAAACATGACCTGATTTATACATATTTTCCAACACTTTTAAACGAACATATTTATTTAATTTAATAATATCTTTTATGTTACGTGGATAAATGTTTTTATATTTTAAAAATACTTTACTTTTAATTATATGAAGTAGTTTTTTTTCTATATCAATAAATTTGATTTTTTTTTTAAGAAAGAGCTCAACTAAAATATCATTAGCAGAGACTACTACAGTATCAAACATCGTGTGTTCCTTAGGAAGGTGATTTAATAATTTTATAATTGGATACCTTTTATTGTCAACTTGACTGAGCTTTAAATCATTTAATAAATTTATATTTAATTTATTTGACCTAATTTTTTTGTCTATGTTTGAATAAATCGTATTGAATATTGGAATTTTCATGGTTGTGTCATGTGCTATAATTTTGATTAAACCATTTTTGAATTTAATCATTCCATGAATGTAAGATTTAGGGTGCACCAAGATTTGAATTTTCTTATACGGTATACCAAATATATTTTTTGCTTCTATTACCTCGTAAATTTTATTAATCATTGTTGCTGAGTCTATTGATATTTTTTTTCCCATTTTCCAATTAGGATGATTTAAAGCATTTTTAATATTTATATTTTTAAAATTTTTAAGAGGTAGCTTATAAAAAGGGCCTCCAGATGCAGTTATATATATTCTTTCAATATTACTTTTATTATTTCCTTTAATACCAAACCATAAAGAAAAATGCTCAGAGTCCACAGGTATGAATTCTGTTTTATTTTTCACAAGTTCTCTGTTAATAATTGCCCATCCACAAATTAAAGACTCCTTATTTGCAATTGCAATTTTTTTTGTAAATCTAATAATTTTTACAGTGGGATATAAACCATCAATTCCTGTAATTGAGCTCATGGCATAATCAATTTTATTATGAAAAATTTTATCTAATTTTTCATAATTATTATAAACACTTATTTTTAATTTTTTTGTTTTATCTTTTAGAATTTTAAAACTGTTATTATCAGTTATTATTAAATTTTTAACGTTAAATTTTTTTGCTTGTTTTAGCAAATCATTGTGATTTTTATCTGCTGAAAGAAGCACTATATGAAATTTTCTTTTTTCTTTTTCAACTATTTTCAATAAAGTTTTTCCTATAGAGCCTGTTGATCCTAGTATTGCAATTTTTCTTTTGGGCATTAAAAAAATACCTTATCTACTAAAAAAGCTGCAGGTATAACAAATATTACACCATCTATTCTATCTAGCAAACCGCCGTGTCCGGGAAGAATGGAGCCTGTATCATTAACCTTAGCCCTTCTCTTAAAATAGGAAATAAACAAATCACCAAGTTGGCATATTAAACTAAGAAACAAACATATAGGAATTAGCTTCAAAAAATTATCAGTAACTAAATTAACATGATCAGTAAAATCATTATACAACCATAGAATAATTATAGAAAAAAGAGAAAAAATAAATGAGCCTATACTTCCAGATATAGTTTTATTTGGACTTATTTTAGTTAATTTTTTTCCACCAACTAAATTTCCAACTATATATCCACCAGTATCTGATAAAATACAAATTAAAAAAATAAAAACTAAACCAATGGGTGGTCTGCTGTAAAAATCATAACTAATAAAGATAATTATTAACAAAAATATTAAGGAAATTAGATTTATACTAGCTATT
>CABZJV010000028.1 GCA_902526115.1 uncultured Pelagibacteraceae bacterium | reverse complement strand
TATTTTTTGCGTCCCTGATTGCAAATACTTTGCAGTATAGCATTACATACACAGGACTAAATTATATTGATGCATCCGCTGCAGTTTTATTGGTCCAAACCGAAGTTCCTTTTGGCGTAATTTTTGCTTATTTTATGCTTAGAGAGAAACCTACAATAAGAGCCTTGATAGGTATAGCTGTAGCTTTTATTGGTGTTTATATTCTGACTGGATCACCTAACTTAGATGGAAAATTTTTTGGTATAACTCTTACAATTATTGGATCTGCGATTTGGGCATTAGGTCAAGTTATTGTAAAACCATTGAGCAAAGAAATAAATTCACTTGCACTTGTTGCATGGCTTGCTTTATTTTCTGGACCACTTTTGATTATACTGTCTAGTATAATTGATGGTGATACAATAAAATATTTTTCAGAAGCAAAATTTGACCATTGGATGATTGCTTTTTATATAGGATTAATAATGCAGCCAGTTACTTACGGTTGCTTTTATTATGTTTTAAAAAATAATCCACTTTATAAAGTTCTTCCTATTGTAACTATGGGTATTCCGCCAACTGGTCTATTAGCAGCAATATTTCTTTTGGGAGAAAAACCAACTCAAGAATTATTTATCGGTGGAGCAATTATTATAGTTGGGGTAATTTTAATTGTATTTACAAAAAATAAAACAGAAGAGGTTGAAAAATGAAAATAGGCTTTATTGGCTTGGGTAATGTGGGGGGCAAACTTGCTAGTAGTTTGATAAGAAATAAATTCGATTTGACTGTGAGAGATCAAGATAAAAATTTAACGAAGTCATTTGAAGATCAAGGGGCTAAAGTAGTAAAATCTCCTAAAGAATTAGCAGAAGAAGTAGATGTTATAATTACCTGTCTTCCTTCACCAAGTATCTGTTCAGAGGTTATGGAAAGAGAGGATGGTATTTTAAATGGTCTTTCAGAAAACAAAATTTGGCTTGAAATGAGTACCACAGATGAAGCTGAAGTTAAAAGAATTGGTAAAAAAGTAATTGAAAAAAAAGCTATACCCTTAGATGGTCCTGTGAGTGGTGGTTGTCATAGAGCGGCCACGGGAAATATTGCAATTTTTGTTGGAGGCGACAGGAAGTCATTTGAAAAAATTTTACCTGCATTAACTGTAATGGGAAGAAAAGTATTACACACTGGAGGTCTAGGAAGTGCAAGTGTACTAAAAGTTATTACAAATTATTTAGCATCTGTTCATTTAGTTGCCCTTGGTGAAGCATGGACTGTAGCAAAAAAATCAAACCTAGATCTTGCAAAAGCATACAAAGGAATTGCTGTTTCATCAGGTAATTCTTTTGTTCATGAAACAGAAAGCCAGGTAATACTTAATGGCTCATACAATATAAATTTTACAATGGACTTAGTTTTAAAGGATACAGGATTATTTGATGATTTAGCAAAAAAGTTGAATGCTCCATTGGAAATTTCTCCAAAAATTGTAGAGATTTTTAAAGATGGACAAAAAAAATATGGTTCTCGGGCTTGGTCCTCGATGATTGTAAAAAGAATGGAAGATTTAAATAATATTGATTTTAGAGCCAATGGGTTTCCAGATGAATTGATTGACAATGAGCCTGAAGTAAAAGGATTTGAAATTTAGTCTTAAAAAATGCATGTAATTCATAGAGGTATTGTAAATAAAAAATTCAAAGAAAATTTACTTTCATCGTTTAAAAAATCGTTTCATTCAGGATTTGGAATTGAAACTGATATTCATGCTACCAAAGATCAACAGTTTATTTGTTTCCATGACTTCACTTTTAACAGAATATTTAAAAAAAATTTAAGTATTAAGAATTTAAATTATGCAAATATTAAAAAAATAAGTAGTCTGAAAAAATCTCCGATTCCTCTTTTAGATGATGTTTTAATTGCATCTAAAAATAAATATCCTTTATTAATTGAATTAAAACCAACTTTTTCAAATAATTTACTCAGAAAATTGGTAAGAATATCCTCAAAATATTCAAAATGTATTTTTATTTCATTTAAGCATATCAATATTTACCGATTACTTAGGATTAAAAGTAATCTAAATGTTGGACTTTCTTTTGCATACAATTCATCTGTTAAAACAATCATTCAAAAGTCTAAAAATCCCAAAATAAAATTTTTGATATTAGATAAAACTTTTTTAAATAAAAAAAAAATTCAAAAGTTAAAAATTAATAAATTTTTTTATACCATTAAAAAAAAGAGGGACTTTAAAAAATATCATGAAGATAATAATTTAATATTCGAAAACTTATAATTTTATTTTTTTAAATAATTTAATCTTCCAATAATTTCATCCCTATCCATATAATAACCTTGTAGGTGTCTATGGCCTGAACTTGGGTCGAATGCTGTTCTTCCATGAAGTACTCTTCTGTTATTAAAAGAATATATATCGCCTGGTTCTAAACGGAAATTAACTTGAAATTTTTCGTCATGGAGTAAATTACCAAATCTACGATGAGCTTTATAAACTTTTTCCATTAAATCAGGGTGACAATCAAGTACATCCATAGTTGCAATACTAAATCTGATATCATGAAAATCTCCATCCTTAGTTAAACTAATAGCAGGAGCATGAAAACCTCTATGAGACTTTTGTGTATAATCCATGTCTCTAAATTTTAATGGTACTTTTACTAAAGTATCAAAAATTTCTCTTTCGTTATTTTTTAAATATTCACCAACAGCAAATCCATCTACTGCAGAAGAGTCACCTCCACTAGCAGAATTTACTAAGCAATGTAAAAATTGATAACCTGGTGGTAATTCAAACCATGGTAAATCCATGTGATTTCTAAGAGCATGAGCTGTATAAGCTGAGTTATTTGGTTTTGGAATATTTATCACTTCAAATGGAGTTTTAAAAAATGTTTCTCTAACATGGCTGATTCTGTTTAAAAGTGGAAAAGCAGATTTTTCTTTTACTGGTGCATTTTTTACTATTGCAATACCTTTGTGATGCAAAAGCTCAAGCCATTTAACTAAACCTTCATCTGAATTTAAAATTTCATCATGATCTATACAAACAGTATCAAAATTACTTTTAAGATCTTTATTCCATAATTTATAAGGAGAAATATATTTAGTTTTATTTTTTAAAGTATAACAGTTATTTCTCAACCATTTTAGATCGTATAGACTAGTGTGTTCACCTTCACTCCACTCTACTTGTAAATATCCTGATTTATTAATTTCAAATTTTTTTATATTTAAATTATCTGAAACATTTAAAATATTAAACATTCTGTGCCTTGAATCTTTATCATGAGCTGTTGGACAATTGTCTCTAAGCCACATATAATTAAAGGCGCTCTCTTCACCATCAGTCCACTTAATTTTAAGATCCGATTTTAATTTTTCAATTTTTTCAATTTGCACCATTTATAAATAATTATTTGTTAAAAGGTAATTGTCAATGCAATTAAGGGTTGAATAGTATTTTTTCTTTTCTTTGATCTGAGTTCTCGTACTGTTAAAACTATTTAAAAAATGTCGAAGATTGAAATTAACAACGTATATAAAATTTTTGGAGACAACCCTAAATCAGTTTTACCTCAAGTAAAAGAGGGGGCAACTAAAGATGAAATTTTAGAAAATACCGGCCATACAGTGGGACTTGATAACGTATCTTTAAAGATTGAAGAAGGTGAGACCTTTGTATGTATGGGCTTGTCTGGTTCTGGAAAATCAACACTAATAAGACATCTAAACAGATTGATTGATCCAACAGATGGAGAAATTTTAATAGAAGGTACAAATGTGATGAATTTAAATAAAGAACAATTGATTGAATTTAGACGTCACAAAATGAGTATGGTTTTTCAAAGGTTTGGGTTATTTCCTCATAAAACAGTAATTCAAAATGTTGGGTATGGACTAGAGATGCAGGGAAAAGCAGAAGAGGAAAGAAATAACATTTCTATGGAGAAGATTAATGCTGTTGGTTTAAATGGTTTTGAAAATCAGTATCCAGCTCAATTATCAGGAGGTATGCAACAACGTGTTGGTTTAGCAAGAGCATTAGCAACTGATACTGATATTATGTTAATGGATGAAGCATTTAGTGCTCTAGACCCTTTAATTAGAAGTGACATGCAGAAACAATTGATAGATCTTCAATCACAATTGAAAAAAACTATAGTTTTTATAACTCATGACTTAGATGAATCTTTGAGATTAG
>CABZJV010000027.1 GCA_902526115.1 uncultured Pelagibacteraceae bacterium | reverse complement strand
GCTTTCAATCTAAAATCAAGCATCCATTGAGGTTCTTTTTTAATGTTTGAAATGAACTTAATTACGTCCTCATTTAAACCCTTGGGTGCTTGCGTATTTTCAATATCTGTTGAGAAGCCGTATTTATAATCTTTTAATTTATCTATTTCTTTCTGTCTATTTTCCATTTTAATTAACCCGTTCTGAATTATTTTTTAATAAATCCTCTAAACTTTTTTTTTCAAAAAAAGTATTAATATGAGTTTCTAATTCGTCCCAAAGATTGTGAGTTACACATTTAGTTGCTTTACCGTTACAGCCCTTTTTTGATTCTTTTTTGCACTGAACAGTTTTTACTTTTTCATCAACTGCATTAAAAATATTAGTAAGTTTTATTTCATTTGGTTTTTTTGATAAAACGTATCCGCCTTGAGTTCCTCTTGTACTTTTAACAATTTGATTTTTTTTTAGTTTTGAAAAAATTTGTTCTAAATAGTCTAAAGAAATTCCTTGTCTTAATGAAATATCTCTAAGAGACACAGGATTAATTGTGTCAAACCTTGCAAGATCAACTAGTGCCATTACCGCGTATCTACCTTTTGATGTTAATTTCATTTTACCCTTTAAATTCTGGGCTTTTTATACATACCTGACTAAATTGGTCAAGTTTAGACTTTAAAAAAAAACTATCATTTTGTCGCTCAGTTGTGATAAACGTAACTTTTTTTTTGAGAATAATAATCAATTGCGCTAATGGACAATAAAATTTTAGAAATATTTATACCTGGTCCTTCTGGACGTCTAGAAGCTAAATATTTTAAAAGTAAAAAAAATACCTCCCCTATAGCTTTAGTATTACAACCTCATCCACAATACGGGGGGACTATGAATAATAAGGTTGTAGTGGATACATTCCATACATTTATGGAAAATGATTTCTCTGTTTGTAGAGTTAACTTTAGAGGAGTTGGAAAAAGTGATGGAGAATTTGATAATGGTCAAGGAGAGCTTGCTGATGCAGCTGCAGCACTGGATTGGTTAGAAAGAGAAAATTTTGATAATTCGCAGTGTTGGGTTTCTGGTTTTTCCTTTGGATCATTGATAGCTATGCAGTTACTAATGAGAAGACCTGAAATAAATAGATTTATAGCTATTTCACCACAACCTAATGTGTATGATTTTTCTTTTTTATCTCCATGTCCTACATCAGGATTGGTTGTGTATGGAAAAAAAGATGAGTTGGTTCCAGTGGAGTATATTTCTGAATTAAATAAAAGACTTAGTGCTCAAAAAGGAATTAAAGTTGAATTTAATGCTGTAACTGATGCCAATCATTTTTTTTCTAAAGCAGATAGTATGTTAATCAAAGCCCTTGATAAATACATTAAAAAAGAAACAGCTCTTTATTAAAAATTTTTAACTACTTTACCGCCAACTGTTGGTCTCGTACAGCCTGTGGTACTCGGAAATGAAATAGGTAAGTTTAGAAAAGATTTAATAGCTAAATATCCAAAAGCTTGTGATTCGATATAGTCACCATTGAAACCATATTTATCTACATTTTCTAAAATAAAATTATTTTTATTATTTAGATTATTTTTAATACAATCTATTAAAGCATTATTTTTTCTTCCTCCACCACAGATTAAATATTTTATTTTATTATTATTGCTCATATTTTCTATGCCTTTTGCTATAAGATAACCTGTAAAGTTTGTTATTGTTGAACAGCCATTTTCAAATGTAAGACCTCTAGCAAATGAATTATCAAAATCTTTAATGTCTAAAGATTTTGAATATGTTTCTATGTCAAAATTTTCAATAATTTGATTAGTAATTAACTGATCAATTTTACCAGCTTTTGAAATATTTCCATTTTTATCAAATTTTTTATTTGAATTTTTTCTAACCCAGTCATCTATTAAACAATTTCCAGGTCCAACATCAAAAGCTGTGATATTCTCCTCTAAGTTACTTGAAATAGTTTTAATCTTTGTGATGTTTGTTATTCCTCCAATATTTATAAATCCTATGGGAAATCCTGTCTTGAATTTTTCATTAATAATATTAGATATAATATAGTGAAATATAGGTGTTAAAGGGGGCCCTTGTCCATTATTTTCAATGTCGTTTTGTCGAAAGTCATAAACTACCTTTTTTTTTAATAGTTGAGATAGAAGCTTTCCATCTCCAAGCTGTTTTGTAATTTTTTTTTGTGGGTCATGAAATATTGTTTGCCCATGAAAACCAATTAAATCAATTTGATACTTATATTTTGACAGTATCTGATTAATTTTATCTGCATGAAAAACTGTGATTTTTCGCTCCAAGCTCATTAATTCTTTAGAGTTTTTAAACAAATCGTTTTGATTTAAAATTATGTCTCTTAACCTAATCAACTCTTTTTGTAGGTGTACATCATACTCAAAATAATCATCTAAAATGTTATAAAATTCGTATTGCCCGTCTGATTGTATTATTGATATATCAATACCATCCATCGAAGTACCACTCATTAATCCAATAGATGTATATAATTTATTTTTCATTGATATTCTTTTTATTAAAAATTTGTATATTGTGACTATAGACTTATGAATAAATTTTTAAAAGAATTTAAAGATCGTGGTTATTTTTATCAATGTACTAGTGAGGACGAATTATCAGATCTACTGAATAAAAATAAAATCAAAGCCTATATAGGTTTTGATTGTACTGCAGAAAGTTTGCATGTTGGAAGTTTGCTGCAAATAATGTGTTTAAGGTTGCTTCAAAAAAATGATCATCGACCTATAGTTTTATTAGGAGGTGGGACTACAAGAATTGGTGATCCATCAGGAAAAGATAAAACCAGAAAAATTTTAAGTGAAAAAGAAATTGAAAAAAATATCAAAAATATAACAAATATTCTCAAAAAATTTTTAGATAATGATAACCCAAATACAAAACCAATATTTGTGAACAATTTTAGTTGGTTAAAAAATTTAAATTATATTTCTTTCTTAAGAGATATTGGAAAACACTTTACTGTCAATAGAATGTTAACCTTTGATAGTGTGAAATTAAGGTTAGAGAGAGAACAATCACTTAGTTATATGGAATTTAATTATATGATTTTACAGGCATACGATTTTTTAGAATTAAATACTAAAGAAAATTGTGTTTTACAAATTGGTGGTTCTGATCAATGGGGAAATATTGTAAATGGTGTTGAGCTTATTAAAAGACATTCTAACAATAATACTTTTGGTTTGACAACTCCTTTAATAACATTAGCATCTGGTGCAAAAATGGGTAAAACAGAAAATGGTGCCATTTGGTTAGATAAAAAATTTTTATCACCTTATGATTATTGGCAATTCTGGAGAAATACTGACGATAGAGATGTAATGAAGTTTTTAAAAATGTTTACTGATCTAAGTATTAATGAAATAGATAAACTAAAAAAAGATAATATTAATGATTTAAAAGTTTTACTTGCAAATAAAACCACTGCTTTACTACATGGTGAAAATGAAGCAAAAAATTCAGAACAAGCAGCAAAAGAAGCTTTTTCAGGAAAATCGTTAGGTTCAACGTTACCTAAAGTTAATGTAAAATTAAACAAAATTCAGGAAAAAATTAGTCTTATAGATCTTGTTCTTCTTTCTAGATTAGAAAATTCTAAAAGTGAAATTAGAAGACTCATTAAAGGAAATGCAGTTAAAATAAATGATAATATTATTTCTGATGAAAAATATATCATCAGTCAAAATTTATTTAAAAATAATTATATTAAATTATCGATTGGTAAAAAAAGGCATTTAAAAATTGAGCTAAATTAATTTTTTTTTATTTTTTCTAAAGTTCTTGTTATAAATCTTGGGGTTAAAGTTTTTATTGGATTTACTGTTGTCTCTAAATTTTTAGGTGGACCCTTAATTTTAAAACTTATCCCAAAAACACCTTCTCCAGCCTTTTTTCCAATTAGCAAATCTCCAAGCAAAGGTATTGAAGCAATAGATCTATTTATTGTTGTAGCTGGTACTAGCGTACCTCTTAAGCTTATCAATTTATCATCTTCAACATATCCTTCTAATAAAATAGAAATTGCAGGTCCAATTGCATAAAGTTCTTGAATTCTCATAACTTTGTTTTCATTGGTAAAATTCATCTCAAGATCACTAAACCTAATCCCTTCTCCTGTTAATAAATCAGCTATTCCTTGAAGGGATGCTAGAGCCAACAACTTCGCTAATACTGGAATTTCTTTTACTTTGAAATTATCTATTATCAATTTAGATTTTGAAACGCCATTTTTTTTTGAAGAATAAAAATCTAAGAACCCATCTTTATCATCTTTGAAACCTTTTATAAATTTATATCTACTTACTAATGGTTTTGCTAAAGAAGAAAAAATAGTAGTTATTTTGTTACCTTGATCAGTTGTTCTAATTGTAAATGATAAATTTTTATCATCAGTATAAAAAGCAAGAATATTAGCATCTACAATATTATTGTTTTTAATTTTTAACTTACCTTTTAATTTCTTAACAGAATGTATTTCATCAAAATAAACTTTATCAATATTAATTTCTAAATTGAAATTTTTTTCAA
>CABZJV010000026.1 GCA_902526115.1 uncultured Pelagibacteraceae bacterium | reverse complement strand
CTCAAGTGATTGCGTTTGATCAGTCAATTAAGTTTATGGAAAGTATTGGGATAGAAAATATTATGCAACATGAAGCTGATTTAGTTGAATATGGTCAAGAATTATTACAGAAAAATAATTCTGTTAGATTAATTGGAAGTCCAAAAAATAAAGGCGGAGTTCTATCATTTACTTTAGAAGGTGTTCATCCACATGATATAGCAACTATACTTGATGAGGACGGAGTTGCAATAAGGGCTGGACATCATTGCTGTCAAATTTTACATGATAAATTAAATATACCTGCTAGCGCAAGAGCTTCAGTTGGAATTTATAATACTAAAGATGATTTAGATAAATTAAATGACTCAATTAATAACTGTAAAAAAATATTTGATTTAAAATGAATTTAAAAGAATTGTATCAAGAAATTATTTTAGAACATGGTAAAAATCCAAGGAATCTTGGTAAGACAGATAATTTTAATAAAGATGCAAAAGGTAACAATCCTCTTTGTGGAGATAACGTACATGTTTATTTAAAATTAAATGGACAAAAAATAGTTGAAGATATTTCATTTGAAGGTAGTGGTTGCGCTATTTCAATGGCATCAGCCTCAATTATGACAGATTTAATTAAAGGTAAAAACGAAAATGAAGCTAAAGAAATTGTTGATGATTTTTTAGGAATGATTAAAGAAAATCCAGAATTAAAATCAGAATATTTACAAGATGACGAAAAAACGAAATTAATGTGTTTATCAGGTGTTAAACAATACCCAATGAGAGTGAAGTGTGCTACACTTTCTTGGCATACATTAGTTTCAGCATTCGATGATAAAAAAGAAGAAGTAAAAACAGAGAATTAATTATGTCAAAAAAAGACCAGATAATTGAAGAAATAAGAAAAATTTATGATCCTGAGTTACCTGTTAACATTTATGAATTGGGTTTGATTTATGATATACAAGTTGAAAATGAAAAATCTGCTAAAATTAAAATGACTTTGACAACACCAAATTGTCCAGTAGCTGAAAGCTTACCTAAAGAAGTTAAAGAGGGTGCGATGCAAGTAGAAGGGATTGAAGAAGTTGATTTGGAGCTGGTATGGGATCCACCATGGACTAAAGACATGATGTCTGAGGCAGCTAAACTGGAATTGAATTTGTAATGACACAAATAATTAAATTAAGTGATAATGCAGCATTTAGAATTAAAGAGATTATGGCTAATGCAGAAAAAGATTCTCTTGGAGTGCGTGTATCAGTTAAATCTGGAGGTTGCGCAGGAATGTCTTATGTAATGGAATATACAAAAGAAGTTAATCCAAATGATGAAATAATTGAGGATAAGGGTGTTAAGGTATTTGTTGATTCCGCTGCAATTATGTATCTCTTAGGAACTGAAATGGATTATAAGAAAGAGGAATTATCTTCATCTTTTGTTTTTAATAATCCTAATGAAACCGAACGTTGTGGTTGTGGAGAGTCATTTAAAACAGCCTAAACTTAACAATCCCATTTTGAACATATCAGATTTGCAATAATTGCATATCTAATATAAAACTAAACAATGAATACATTTGAGTTTAAAAATCTTGTTAAAAACCTAAAAAATTCTTTGAAAGAGAAATCATTTTTTAGAAATCTTAGAAAAGAAGTAAACACTGGTGCAAATGGCACACAGGACTATGTACTTAAGAAAGGTATAAACAAGGATAGTATAGCTACAACTAAACAATAATAAAAAAAGTTAACAGCTATAGTACATCTCAAACTCCACAGGATGAGGTGCATGTTCAAACTTGTGTATTTCTTCAAATTTTAATGCAATGTAAGCATCAATTTGATCATCAGTAAATACATCGCCTTGTGTTAAAAATTCTCTATCTTTGTCAAGACTTTCCATTGCTTCTCTTAATGAGCCACAAACTGTAGGAATTGATTTAACTTCTTCTGGTGGCAATTCATATAAATCTTTATCAAAAGACTCACCTGGATGTATTTTATTTTTAATTCCATCTATACCTGCCATTAACATTGCTGCGAAAGTTAAGTATGGATTACCTGATGCATCTGGGAAACGTATTTCACATCTTGCACCTTTTTTACTTAAAGTAATCGGTATACGACATGAAGCTGATCTATTTCTAGCAGAGTAAGCTAAAAGAACTGGAGCTTCAAATCCTGGAATTAATCTCTTATAACTGTTTGTAGTTGCATTAGCAAAAGCATTTATCGCCTTTGCGTGTTTTAATATCCCACCAATATAGTGTAATGCAGTTTCCGACAAACCTGCATAACCATCTCCAGAAAATACAGGTGTATCACCTTTCCAAATTGATTGGTGTGTGTGCATTCCAGAGCCATTATCTCCGGCAACTGGCTTAGGCATAAATGTTGCTGTTTTACCAAATGAGTGAGTAACCATTTGCACTACATATTTATATAATTGAACATTATTGAAAGAATACTTAACATTTTTATTTTCTTTTTTGTCAACTTTATAATTTTTTAAAATTGAGTTTTCATTTAATTCAAAGTTATAGAAAATATTCAAAAAATTTTTTTCTGAACTATCGTTAAATAAGTCAATCAACCTTAAGGAGCTATCTTCTTGCAATTCAAAATCTAATCTTAAATTAACGTTTTTGGACCAAATTTTAGAGCTAGTTGTGTGATATATAATAAGTGGTTTTAATAACTTATAGCCCTTTTTAATTACTATTTTAAAGAATTTATTAGTAAAAGCATTATTTAAATCACTTAAAGAATTATTATTATTGAATTTATTAATATTTTCTGACTGATCAATTATTTCTATTTGATTTTTTATTTCATAATTAAAGTCAATCTTTTCTATTCTACCATTTACAAAAACTATTTTATTATGCTCTAACCCATCTACGAATACAGATGTATCAACCTTATTGGTAGAAGAGTAATCATTATAAAAACTTAATTCTCCAATATTTTTTTTAATTATTTGATTAAGATCTGAGAATCTCCAATCTTCTTCTTTTCTACTTGGAAAACCTCTATTTATAAAACTATCTAAAGAAAATTTTTTTATTTCAATATCCTTTTGAGATAAATTTAAGTTTTTAATGATATTGTCAAAATCTTTTTGTAGCTGTTCTTTCATTTAATTAAAATTTTCGTATCCCTTTTTTTCTAATTCTAAAGCTAAGTCTGGACCCCCAGATTTAACAATTTTTCCATTCATCAAAACGTGTACATAGTCAGGCTTAATATAATCAAGCAATCTTTGATAATGAGTAATTATTAAAAAAGAGTTTTTTTTGTTTCTTAAAGTATTAACTCCATCTGCAACAATTTTTAAAGCATCTATATCTAGCCCTGAGTCCGTTTCATCAAGGATAGATAGTTTTGGAGATAGCATTGACATTTGTAAAATCTCGTTTTTCTTTTTTTCTCCTCCAGAAAAACCAACATTTAATTGTCTATTTAACTTTTCTTCATCAAATTTAAGTTTTTTTGACTTTTCTCTAACTAATTTAAGAAATTCAATAGCATCAAGTTCTTTTTCACCTCTTGCCTTTCTAACCGCATTCAATGAAGTTTTTAAAAATATGTTTGTGTTTACTCCAGGAATTTCTAGTGGATATTGAAAAGCTAAAAAAATACCTTTATGAGCTCTTTCTTCTGTTTCAAGTTCAAATAAATCTTTGTCTTCAAATAGTACTTCTCCAGAAACATCATATCCTTTTTTTCCTGATAGAATGTTTGATAAAGTACTTTTACCTGAACCGTTTGGACCCATTATAGCATGAACCTCACCAGGATTTACATTTAGTGAAAACTCCTTTAAAATTTCCTTATTATCTATTCTTGCATTTAGTTTATTTATTTTTAACATTATCCTACACTTCCCTCTAAACTTATCCCCACTAACTTTTGTGCTTCAACAGCAAATTCCATCGGTAATTGCTGTAATACTTCCTTACAAAAACCATTAACAATTAATCCAACTGCTTCTTCAGCACTTAGGCCTCTTTGTTGACAATAATGTAATTGTTCTTCACTTATTTTAGAGGTAGTTGCTTCATGAGCTATATTTGAATCTGAATTCTTATTTTTAATGTAAGGAACGGTGTGAGCACCACATTTATTGCTCATCAATAAAGAGTCGCATTGAGTATAATTATTTGAATTTGATGCCTTCGAAGAAATATCAACCAATCCTCTATAAGTCATATCTGAAAAACCTGCACTTATTCCTTTTGATATAATTTTACTTTTTGTATTTTTACCTAAATGAACCATTTTAGTACCAGTGTCAGCTTTTTGGTGATTATTTGTAATAGCAATTGAATAAAATTCGCCAACAGAATTATCACCTTTTAAAATACAACTTGGATATTTCCATGTGATTGCTGATCCTGTCTCAACTTGTGTCCAAGATATTTTTGAATTTTTACCTTTGCACAAACCCCTTTTAGTAACAAAGTTATATATTCCACCTTTTCCATCTTTATCTCCTGGATACCAATTTTGAACAGTAGAATATTTAATTTCAGCATGATCGAGAGCAACTAATTCTACATTTGCAGCATGTAATTGATTTTCGTCTCTCATAGGAGCTGTACAACCTTCTAAATAACTAACATAACTTCCTTTGTCAGCGACAATTAAGGTTCTTTCAAATTGACCTGTATTTGATGCATTTATTCTAAAATAAGTTGAGAGTTCCATTGGACATCGAACGCCTTCTGGAATGTAAACAAATGAAC
>CABZJV010000025.1 GCA_902526115.1 uncultured Pelagibacteraceae bacterium | reverse complement strand
TTTTAATTCTAATTCCAATTTCTTTTTTAAAACTTCAAATCCTAAATCTATTAAGATTTTAATAATCTCTTTATCGTTAACTTTAAAACCTGCAATTCTTTCAAAAGTAGAAATCTTAAATTTAATTTTACTTTTTTTATATCTTTTTGTTTTTTGAACATCAAACTTGCTAACTTTACCTCCACAAATTTCTGTTATTAATTTTGAAGCCTTTTTTAAACCTATTTCAATTGATTGTGGATCAATACCCCTTTCAAATCTAAATTTTGCATCGGTATCAATGTTTAATAATTTTGAGGTTTTTCTAATAGATCTAGGTAAAAAATATGCTGATTCTAACAAAATATTTTTAGTATTAAATTCAGTACCTGAACGAGTGCCTCCTATTATTCCACCCAAACCGAGTACACCTGACTTATCTGAGATAACACACATGTCATTATCTAACTTATACTCTTTGCTATCTAGTGCTTGAAAAGTTTCACCCTTTTCTGAATTTCTTACTATAATTTCTTTATCAATTTTGTCTGCATCATATGCATGAAGTGGTCTATTTAAATCAAGCATAACATAGTTAGTTATATCTACAATCGCTGAAATAGGTTTTTGACCTAACGATTCGATTTTATCTTTAAGCCATTTTGGACTTTCTTTATTTGTGACGTCTTTAATTAAACAACTGCCAAATATAGTACAACCTTGGTTTTTACTTTTTGTAATAGAAACTTTAATTTTTTGTGGCCCATCATTTTTAATTTTTATATTTGAAGTATTTTTTAATTTACCAACCCCTGCTGCTGCGAGGTCTCTAGCTATTCCTCGAACGCCTAAACAATCAGGTCGATTAGGAGTAATTGATAAATCAATAACTTTTTCTGCATTATTTGTAAAAAAATTTTTTCCTATTTTATTGGAGTACTTATTTGGGTTTAGTTCAATTATTCCCTCGCTTTCAGCAGATAAGTTTAATTCAGATTCTGAGCACAACATCCCGTAGGAAGTCACACCCCTTATTTTGCTGACTGTAAGTTTCATTTTATTTTTTGGGATCACTGATCCAGGTGGAGCGTAAACCGTTAAAAGATCTTTCTTGGCATTAGGTGCTCCACAAACAACTTTAAGTGTATTTGTTTTACCAATATCAACATCGCATACTTTAAGCTTATCTGCATTTGGATGTTGCTCAGCGTTTATAATTTTTGCTACTCTAAAATTATCTAAAGCAGTAGTTGTTTTTTCAAAGCTTTCAACCTCAAGTCCAACATCTGTCAACTTCTCTAAAATTTCCCTATCCTTAGACTTTGTATCAAGATGCTCTTTAAGCCACCCTATTGTAAATTTCATCTACTAAGACCTCTATAATTTGATGGTACGTCTAATGGGTCAAACCCAAAATGATTAAGCCACCTGTAGTCAGTCTCAAAAAAAGCTCTTAAATCATTTATTCCATACTTGAGCATTGCAAGCCTATCTATACCTATTCCAAACGCGTAACCTTGATACTTATCTGGATTTATTTGTACATTTCTAAGTACATTTGGATGTACCATCCCACAACCCAAGATCTCTAACCA
Organism: uncultured Pelagibacteraceae bacterium; assembly: GCA_902526115.1. Taxonomy (GTDB): domain Bacteria; phylum Pseudomonadota; class Alphaproteobacteria; order Pelagibacterales; family Pelagibacteraceae; genus Pelagibacter. The sequence continues at coordinate 3,645 of CABZJV010000025.1, read as the reverse complement.
TTTATCCCCCTCACCAATGACTATTTTACCATCTTTCAGCTCATAACCAATATCCACCTCTGCTGATGGCTCCGTGAAAGGAAAGTGACTTGGTCTAAATCTCATTTTAATTTTATCTACTTCAAAAAAAGATTTAATAAAATAATTTAAGCAGCCTTTTAAGTGTCCCATATTTATATTCTTATCAATATGAAGTCCCTCGACTTGATGAAACATTGGTGCGTGTGTTTGATCACTATCAGATCTATATGTTCTACCAGGTGCAATAATTTTAAAGGGGGGCTTACCTTTTAACATTGTTCTAATTTGAACTGGAGATGTATGAGTTCTTAATAGTAATTCTTTTTTGTTATCTAAATAAAAAGTGTCATGCATATCTCTTGCTGGATGATTATCCGGCGTATTTAATGCAGTAAAATTATAATGCTCATTCTCTACATCTGGCCCTTCTTCAACGCTAAATCCGATTTCAGAGAATACGGAAGATATCTCGTCTATAACTTGAGACACGGGATGTATCTTACCTTGAATAATGTCTCTCTCAGGTAAAGTTATATCTATCTTTTCATTTTTAAGCTTAGTATTTATTTCTTTAATTTCTAATTCATGTATCTTTATGTTAATTTTTTCTTGTAGTTCATCTTTCATAAGATTTAAATCTGATGCAAATTTTTTTCTTTCTTCAGAAGGTATGGAGCTTAGTGTTTTAAATGAGTTGGAAATTTTACCATTCTTCCCAAATAATTCAGACTTAATTTGGTTTATATTTTCAATATTCAAATCTCCACTTAATTTATCTAAATACTCATTTTTTATTTTTTTAATATCAGACATATTTGTAGAATATTTGTTAAGTTTAGAAAAACAACAACGAAAATTAATTCAGTGCTGATTGGGCTTTTTGAACAATAGTTCTAAATGCTTCTGGACTATCATAAGCTATTTCGGCTAGAATTTTTCTATCTATTGCTATTCCACATTTACTTAGGCCATTAATAAATTTAGAATAAGTCATACCTTCTGATCTAACACCTGCATTAATTCTTTGTATCCATATAGATTTAAAATCTCTCTTCTTATTTCTTCTATCCCTATAAGCATATTGCATTGATTTTTCCATAGCCTGTTTCGCAACTCTTATAGTATTTTTTCTTCTGCCCCATTGACCCTTGACAGCTTTTAAAACTTTTTTATGCTTTGCTTTACTTGTTACGCCTCTTTTAACTCTTGCCATTATTAACCTCTTAAGCTGTAAGGCATATACGATTTAACAATCTTTCCATCTTGCTTAGACATTGTTGTTGTGCCTCTTAATTTTCTGATTTGGGAATTTGATCTTTTAATCATGCCATGTCTTTTTCCTGCCTGAGTAGTTATTACTTTGCCCCTAGCAGAAATTTTAAATCTTTTTTTTGCAGAGCTTTTTGTTTTTAATTTAGGCATAAATCAGCGGTCTTATACAAAGAATGATATAATTTTACAACCTCTATTAAACCTTATAAAGGCTGAATAACCATAATCATTTGCTTACCATCAAATTTTGGATGAAGTTCTACTCTACCAATTTCTCTCATATCTTCCTTAATTTTACCCATAAGTTCATTGCCCAAATGAGAGTGTTGCAATTCTCGTCCTTTGAATCTTATCGTAAATTTTACCTTATCACCTTTAGCAATAAATTTTTTTGCATTTTTTACTTTGAATTCATAATCATGTATCTCAGTTACTGGCCTCATTTTAATTTCTTTTAACAAAACAATTTTTTGTTTCTTTTTTGCAAGATTAGCTTTTTTTTGGGCATCATACTTGTATTTACCCATATCCATGATTTTGCAAACTGGGGGGTTTGTATTTGGTGCAATTTCAATTAAATCAAGTCCTTGGTTTTTTGCAATTGAGATAGCTTCGTTGGTATTCATCACTCCAAGATTTTCACCATCACTAGCAATTACCTGAACATCAGGTGAGGAAATTCTATTATTTGATCTTGGACCTCTGTCCTTAGTTCTTCTTTGAAAATAATTTTGTTTAAAATCTACCACTTAGTTTGAAGAAGCTTTGTTTAAAGCAGAGAAAGTTCTTAAGAATTTATCTATATGCATATTTTCTTGTTTATTAGAGTCTAAACTTCTAATCGTTACAGAGTTGGAGTCAACTTCTTTTTTACCACAAATTAACAAAAGAGGTACTTTAGCTAACGAATGATCTCTTATTTTATAATTTAAATTTTGATTTTTTAGATCAACTTCAGAGCTAATGCCTGCATTTTTAATTTTAGCAGATGTCTCAATAGCATAATCATTAAACTCATCTGAGATTGGAATTACCATTGTTTGTAAAGGTGATATCCAGAATGGAAATTTACCTGCATAGTTTTCAATCAGGATTCCAATAAATCTCTCTAAGGATCCAAATAATGCTCGATGTAACATTACAGGAATTTTCTTAGTTCCGTCTTTGTCAACATAAGAAGCACCTAGCCTTTCAGGTAAATTTAAATCAACTTGCAAAGTTCCACATTGCCAATCTCTACCAATTGCATCTCTTAAAACGAACTCAATTTTAGGGCCATAGAATGCTCCCTCTCCCTTGTTAATACTATATTCTAACTTTGATGCTTTGACTGCTTTTATTAATGAAGCTTCTGCTTTGTCCCAAATTACGTCGTTACCTACTCTAACTTCTGGTCTATCTGCGTATTTAAGAATTACATTTTCAAACCCAAGGTCTTTATAAATATCTAAAATTAAGTTGGTAACAATTAAACACTCACTTGTAATTTGTTCCTCTGAACAAAAAATATGTGCATCATCTTGCGTGAAAGCTCTAACCCTGAGCAAACCGTGTAATGCTCCCGATGGTTCATATCTATGAACTTTTCCAAACTCTGCGTAACGCAAAGGAAGATCTCGATAGCTTTTAAGTCCTTGATTAAATACTTGCACGTGTCCAGGGCAGTTCATTGGTTTTATTGCAAATACTTTTTCATCTGGAGTTATGGATGTGTACATGTTGTCGCCATATTTTCCCCAATGTCCTGACTTTTCCCATAATTGTCTATCCAATACCTCGGGAGTATTTATTTCTTTGTAACCAGCTGCATCCTGTCTCTTTCTCATATAATTAATTAAATTTTGAAATAAAGCCCAACCTCTTTCATGCCAAAAAACAGATCCCGGACTTTCTTCTCTAAAATGGAATAAGTCCATTTCTTTTCCTAACTTTCTATGATCTCTCTTTTCTGCTTCTTCTATTCTTTTTAGGTGTTCATCTAGATCTTTTTGAGTTGCCCAACTAGTTCCATATATTCTTTGAAGCATTTCATTTTTTGAATCTCCTCTCCAATAAGCGCCCGAAACTTTTGTTAATTTAAAATACTTTCCTATTTTACCTGTTGAAGATAAATGAGGACCTCTACAAAGATCATGCCAATCACCATGAAAATAAATTGAGACATCTTCTTTCTCTGGGATAGCTTTAATTAACTCTGATTTATAAATTTCACCTTTTTTTTTGAAATGATCAATTGCTTTATTTCTATCCCAAACTTCTCTCTTAGTGATTTCATCTCTATCTACAATTTCTTTCATTTTATTTTCAATTTTGACTAAATCGTCTTCAGTAAACGGTTCTTTTCTCGCAAAA
>CABZJV010000024.1 GCA_902526115.1 uncultured Pelagibacteraceae bacterium | reverse complement strand
CTATAAAATCATCCTCTTCAATTGGATTTAAGCTTAAACGTTTTAAAATTTCATTACATCTTTCCACCTGACTATTTAATAACTCGATATCTTTCTCAAATTCTTTTTTATTCTTTAATTGTTTAGTTAAATCCTGAGTAATTATTTTAATTGTTGATAGTGGAGTACCTAATGAATGTGCGGCTGCTGCAGCTTGGCCGCCTAATGAGAGTAATTCGTGTTCTTTTGCCATCACCTCTTCCATTTTTGACAAGGCATCTTTTCTTAAACGCGATTGCGATCCAAAAGTCATTGCAAAATAATTCAAAAAAAATAAAGCTATAATTAATGCAATTGGTATAGAAAAATAGTAATATGGACTTACATGAAAATGATCACTTAAGGGTGCAGGTAAATCTGTTGAATAAAAAGTTAGAATAATAATCAAAATAGCCGTTAAACTAACTAATAATGAATTAGTTTTGAAACTTAAATTAGAAGAAGAAAAGACACTTGGAATTAACAAAAATATAACAAAAGGATTTACTATACCCCCTGTTAAATAAAGCAAAGCACTTAATTGAATTATATCAATAAATAAGAAGATAAATGCTGACCTATCTGATAGCTGTGTTTTTTTATAAATAAAGATTAAATAAAAATTACTTAAAATCCCTAGAACTATTATAAAATTAGATAGGATAAAATTAAACTTAAAATTTAAAATTAAATATACAAAGTTTACTGCAACAAGTTGTCCAATTATTCCTATCCATCTTAAAGTTATATAGGTTGATGTTTTAAAAGAGTATTGTTTGGAAGTTTCAAAAAACTTCATTTTTATATATCGAGATTTTGAACATTAATTGCATTTGAAACAATAAAATCCTTTCGTAATGCAACATCATTTCCCATTAGTGTGTGTATTAAACTTTGATCTTTTTTAAGATCTTTAGAATACTGTACTTGAAGAAGATTTCTAGTTTTGGGATTAAGTGTGGTACTCCATAATTCTTCCGGATTCATTTCTCCTAAACCTTTAAATCTTTGAATATTCATTTTAGATTTTTCAAAATCAAGAGCCTTACTAAATTCTTTAGTTCCTTTTTTTATTTTCTTTATTTCACTATTATTATTTAAAATATAATCTTCCAGTTCTTTTTCATCTTTAATATAAATTCCCTTGGTACCTTTATTGATTTTAAACAAAGGTGGTTGAGCTAAGTATATATGACCATTTTCAATTAATTTATTAAATGGTTCGTTGTTAAAAAAAGTAAGTAGCAAGGCTCTGATATGAGAACCATCAACATCCGCATCGGTCATAATTATAATTTTACCATATCTCAAATCTTTTAAATCAATTTCTTGAGCTTTAGGATCTAAGCCTAGTGCGTTAATTAAAGTAACAATCTCATTTGAGGATATCATTTTTGATAAGGCTTTAGTTCTCTTATCTGATCCATTCCCGTTACCATTTTTTTTAACAGCTAGATCCTCAACATAAGTGTTTAGAATCTTTCCTCTTAAAGGAAGTACAGCTTGATTTGATCTATTTCTTCCTTGTTTTGCAGAACCACCTGCAGAATCGCCCTCTACTATAAACAATTCTGTTCCCTCTTGTTTTCCAATTTGGCAGTCTGCTAATTTTCCTGGAAGACCACTCAATTCAAGCGCCCCTTTTCTTCGAACATTTTCTCTAGCTTTTCTAGCAACATCTCTAGCCATAGCAGCTTGAATAACTTTGGCTAAAATTATTTTTGCAACAGTTGGATTTTGATCAAACCACGTTGATAGTTTTTCATTTACTACTGTTTCCACAATCATTCTCACTTCTGAGGATACGAGCTTGTCTTTTGTTTGAGATGAAAATTTTGGGTCTGGAATTTTAGTTGACAAAACACATGTAAGTCCTTCTTTTATATCATCACCAGAAATTGCTAATTTATTTTTTTTTAACAAATTATGTTCATTAGCATATTTGTTTACAATTCTTGTTAAAGCACTTCTAAATCCTAATAAGTGTGTGCCTCCATCTTTCTGATATATATTGTTTGTGTATGGAAAAATATCTTCAGCATAGCCAGCATTCCATTTTAAAGAACACTCTATTTCGACATTGTTTTTTTTACCTTCTATGTAAATAGGTTTTCTAAATAAATCATTTCCATTTTTATTTTGTAGTTTTTCTCTATTTTCGTCTAAAAAATCTACAAATTCTATTACACCTCCATCAAACTTAAACTCAGATATTTTTTCTTTTTTTAAACTAGCGTCAATAAAAATAATTTTAATTCCCTTGTTAAGGAAAGCCAGCTCTCTCATTCTTTTAATTAAAATATTAGGACTAAATTTAATAGACGAAAAGATATCAGTAGATGGTAAAAAGGTAATACTAGTTCCAGATTGCTTTGATTTCCCAATTACTTTCAATGATGACTTAGCTTTACCATTTTCAAACTCTATTAAGTATTTTTTACTATCTCTACTAATCTCTAACTGTAGTTTTTTCGATAGCGCATTTACAACTGAAACACCAACTCCGTGTAATCCCCCTGAAACCTTATATGAGTCATGATCAAATTTTCCTCCTGCATGAAGTTGAGTCATAATAACCTCTGCTGCGGATTTTTTTTCAGTTTTATGAATATCTACAGGTATTCCTCTACCATCATCACTGACAGTTACTGTTCCATCTGTGTTAATTCTAACATTTATATTTTTACAATGACCCGCCAAGGCTTCATCAATAGAATTATCTACAACCTCATAAACCATGTGGTGTAGACCAGTTCCATCGTCTGTATCACCAATGTACATTCCGGGTCTTTTTCTTACTGCCTCTAAGCCTTTTAATACTTTGATAGAGTCTGCTTGATATGTGTTTTTATTTGTCATTTTTTCAATATTTGGAAAAAGGAAATTATATCATTATTTAAAAAAATTGCTGATTTATCTTTGCAAAAAAGAAATATAAAATCTAAATCAGCACTGAAATTTAAGGCTTTTTTGATGGCGGAGAGAATGGGATTCGAACCCATGATACGGTTTCCCATATACACGCTTTCCAAGCGTGCGCCTTCAACCACTCGGCCACCTCTCCAGTTACTTTTCTTTCGAAATCTTTAGAACACCAATAAAAGCTTCTTGGGGAATTTCAACTCGTCCAAATTGTTTCGATCGAGCTTTTCCTTTTTTTTGTTTTTCTAAAAGTTTTCGTTTTCGATCTGTTGCTCCACCACCATGAATTTTTGTCAAAACGTCCTTTTTAAAACCTTTAATTGTTTCTCTCGCAATAATTTTACCTCCAATTGCTGCTTGAACTGGAATCATGAAATTATGTCTTGGTATTAAATCTTTTAATTTTTCACAAACTTCTCTTCCAGTTCTTTGGGCAAAATCTTTATGAATCATCATGGCTAACGCATCTACAGGCTCAGCATTTACTAAAATACCTAATTTTACTAATTCACCTTCTCTGTGCTCTATTATTTCATAATCAAAACTAGCATAACCACTTGTCATAGATTTAAGACGATCGTTGAAATCAAAAACTACTTCATTTAATGGAAGTTCATAGTTTACAACTGCTCTATTTCCTGAATAACTAAGATTTGTTTGTATTCCCCTTTTATCCTGACACATTTTAATTATAGATCCCAAATATTGATCAGGAGTTATAATTGTTGCTTTAATCCAAGGTTCTTCAATGTATTTAATTAGTGTTTGATCTGGCAAGCTGGATGGATTTTGTAAATCAACTATATTTCCATTATTTAGATAAACTTTGTAAACAACTCCTGGAGTAGTAGTTAATAAGTTTACGTCAAACTCTCTCTCAAGTCTTTCGGTTACTATTTCAAGATGTAATAATCCCAAAAAACCACATCTAAATCCTAATCCTAAAGCTGAAGATGACTCAGATTCAAATGAAAAGCTTGCGTCGTTTAATTGTAGTTTTGCTAATCCATCTTTTAGTTTCTGGTACTCTGAACTATCAACAGGAAATAAACCACAAAATACAACCGGCTTACTAGGTTTAAATCCAGGTAAGGCAACTTTTAAGGGTTTGGCGGCATCACAAATTGTATCACCAACTTTTGTCTCCGAAAGGACTTTAATTCCTGTTGTTATAAATCCAATTTCACCTGTACTTAACGCATTCACATCAATGGGTTTTGGTGTGAAAACGCCAACTTTTTCAACAATATACTCTTGATTAGTTGACATCATTTTAATTTTCATATTTTTTGATAATTTACCATCAATCACTCTAACTAAAATTACCACACCCAAATAAGTGTCATACCAACTATCAACAAGTAAACATTTTAAGTCTGATACACTTTCTCCCTTTGGGGGTGGGAGAGTGGATATTATTTGTTCTAAAATATCTTCTATACCGTCGCCGGTCTTACCAGAACATGCAATAGCATTACCTGTATCAATACCAATAACGTCTTCTATTTGTTTTTTTGTTTTTTCTAAATCAGATGCAGGTAAGTCAACCTTATTTAAAACTGGAATAATTTCATGATTGGTATCTAATGCTTGATATACATTTGCAAGAGTCTGAGCCTCAACACCCTGTGTACTATCAACAATAAGAATTGAACCCTCACATGCATAAAGAGACCTGCTAACCTCATAACTAAAATCTACATGACCAGGTGTATCTATAATATTTAAAATATATTTTTTACCATCTTTAGCTCTATAATTTAGTTTCACAGTTTGAGCTTTTATAGTTATTCCTCTTTCTCTTTCAATGTCCATAGAGTCAAGAACTTGGGCTTTCATCTCTCTTTCTGTTAATCCTCCACAACTGTGAATTATTCTATCAGCAATGGTAGATTTTCCGTGATCAATATGCGCAATAATTGCAAAATTTCTTATATTTTCAATTTCATTCGGCATTTAGGACCTAATTTTTGCGCCTGATTTAGTCTCAACAGTAGAAATTATTAATTTATTAATTTTTTCAAGATCACTTTCTTCTAATGTTTTTTCTAGAGATTGAATAGTTACATTCAGAGCTATAGATTTTTTATCTTTAGGAATATTTTCACCTTCATAAACATCAAAAATTTTGACTGATTTAATTAAACTTTGATCAATTGAAGATATTATTTCTATTAAATCTTGAGCTTTAATACTTTTATCAACTACGAAAGCAAAGTCTCTGTCTGATTTTTGATAATCAGAAATTACAAATTTAGATTTTGAATCTTTGAGTTTAGGTTTATTATTTTTTAAGTAATCTAGGTAAATTTCAAAACCAAACAATGCTTCGGTTTTTATATCAAGTTTTTTTATTATATTTGGATGAATTTCACCAAAATAAGCCACTGGATCTATATCGTCTTTATCCAGATATACAGAGCCAGATTTTCCGGGGTGATAGTAAGATGGAGATTTTTCTCTTACAAACAAATTTTTTCTGTTATATCCAGCTTCAACTAAAGTCTGAATTGTGTCTTTTTTCGCATCGAAAACATCGACCGATCTGTTTTGTTCATTCCAATTTAACCTTGAAATCTTTCCTGATTTTATCCCCCCTATTACTATTAATTGTTCTCCAGGTTTGTTATCCTTAAATATTGGCCCTATTTCAAAAAGAGAAATATCTTTAAATCCTCTATCTAAATTTTTCTTTAGATAGAATGTCAAATTAGGAAATATTGA
>CABZJV010000023.1 GCA_902526115.1 uncultured Pelagibacteraceae bacterium | reverse complement strand
AGCGATTGGAGGTATAAATTCAGAAAATTACAAAAATCTATTGTTGAACAATGCTAATTTTTTAGCTATTTCAGGCTACATTTGGAAAAATAAAAAATACAAACCCTTAAGAGCTATTAAAAAACTAAAATGAAAATAAATGCAGGTGAAATTAGAGTTGGAATGTTATTAGAATACAAAAATGACTTGTGGCAAGTTTTAAAAACCCAACATGTAAAACCTGGAAAAGGTGGGGCATTTGCACAAGTGGAAATGAAAAACGTGGGAAAAAATACGAAATTAAATGAAAGATTTAGATCAAGTGAAGCTGTAGAGAAAGCGTCACTTGATGAAACAAAATTTAATTACCTCTATGATGATGAAAATAAATATTACTTTATGGATCCAAAAAACTTTGAGCAAATAGAAATTAAAAAAGAATTAGTTGGTGATCAAGGGAAACTATTAACTGAAAATCTTGAAGTTTCAGTGAGTTTTTATAACGAAAATCCAATTTTAGTAGAACTACCCAATCAAGTAAAATGTAAAATAGAAATCACTGATGTTGCCCTAAAAGGTCAAACTGTTTCTTCATCATATAAACCAGCAACACTAGATAATGGACTAAATATTCAAGTACCACCTTTTATAGAATCGGGAGATGAAATAATTATCGACTCAAGAAATCTAGAGTACATTAAAAAGATTTGATATATGATTTCTATTTCCTCAAATCTAAATATAATGATTAAAGCTGTAGAAAAAGCATCAAAATCTTTAATTCGTGATTTTGGGGAAGTTGAAAAGTTACAAGTTACTAAAAAAGGTCCTAGGGATTTTGTATCAAAGACTGACAAAAATGTAGAAAAAATTTTACTTGAGGAACTTAAAAAAACAAAAAAAGATTATTCTTTTTTTTCTGAGGAAATTGGATCAATTAATAACAGAGATAATGAGAATATTTGGATTATAGATCCAATTGACGGAACAACAAATTTTCTCCACGGTATCCCACATTTTGCGATTTGTATTGCATTACAATCAGGTGGGGAAATTATAAGTGGCTTAATTTTTGATCCAATTAAAGACGAACTGTTTTTTGCTGAAAAAAATAAAGGTGCTTTTTTAAATAATCAAAGACTAAGAGTTTCAAAAAAAAACTTACTAGATAATTGTTTGTTTGGAAGCAACCATGAGGGAATAAAATATTGTAATTTAAACATGCGCTATAGTGGAAGTGCAGCTTTAGATTTAGCCTATGTTGCGGCTGGAAGATTGGATGGTTTTTTTCATAACCATATTAATCTTTGGGATGTTGCAGCTGGATCACTTATGGTCAAAGAAGCAGGAGGTATTGTGAATAATATATATAATTTTGATAAGAATAATATCAATATAAAAGCCTCGAGTGATGCAATTAACGATAAAATGCTTGATAAATTAAAGAACTTTTAATTGTGTTCTAAATTTCTTTTGCTATAAATTCCGTTATGAAAAAAGACATTCATCCAAACTACCATACTATAAAAGTTGAAATGACTGATGGAACACAGTTTGAAACTCAATCTACGTGGGGTTCCGAGGGTGATTTGTTAAAATTAGAGATTGATCCAAAATCTCACTCTGCCTGGACGGGTGGAAAACAAAAACTGATGGATAAAGGCAGAATAAGCAAATTTAATAAAAAATTTCAAAACTTTAAATCAGAAAAGAAAAATTAAATGTCAAGCGCACCTTTAATGCCAATGGCTACTGCTGTTTGGTTAGTTGAAAATACAACCTTAACATTTAAGCAAATAGCTGAATTTTGCAAATTACATGTTGTTGAAATACAAGGTATAGCAGATGGTGAAGTTGCTAAAGGAATCAAGGCTTATAATCCCATTATATCTGGACAACTTTCAAGAGAAGAAATTAATTTATCGTCTGCAGATGAAAATAGACCATTGGAAATAAAAAGTAGCGATATTGAAATTTCTAACACTGAAAAAAAAATTAAAAAGTATGTTCCACTTTCAAAAAGACAAGATAAACCAGACTCGGCACTCTGGCTGATTAAACAACACAATATCTTAAAAGACTCTCAAATAGCTAAGTTAGTTGGAGTAACAAAGAATTCAGTTACATCTATCAGAAATAAAAGTTATTGGAATTATAATAATCTTAATCCTAAAGATCCAGTAGCATTAAATTTATTTACTCAGAAAGAATTAATAGAGGCTCTAGAAAAAGCTGAAAGAAGAATAAAAAGAGAAAAAAAACAAAAAGAAAAGGGATAAACAAAAATCTCTCTCTAAACCTAATGAATAAAACTAATAGACAAAAAATTGTAAAAGTGATAATTAACCACTTTTTTTGGAGGTAGTTATTAAAATAGAAGTAAAAGATAATAATATAGAACAAGCTTTAAGGGTTTTAAAAAGAAAACTTCAGAGAGATGGTTTTTTTAAAGTAATTAAACTAAAAAATACTTATGAAAAACCCTCAGAAAAGAAAAAAAGAATTCTTCAAGAAAATATAAAAAGAGTTAAAAAATTAAACAAACTTAAAAATAGAATTTAGAAAATACCGCGGGGTGGAGCAGTCTGGTAGCTCGTCAGGCTCATAACCTGAAGGTCGGCGGTTCAAATCCGTCCCCCGCAACCAATATAGTTAATTATCATTTCCTAAATCTTTTTTTTTTAATTATTCAGTAATCTTATAACTATATAAAAAAAGTTTTTTTTATTTCCACTACAGTAAAATAATTTTTAAAGTTTAAATTTAGATTTTACACTATCTTTAACAAATGCTTTTACTGTTTCTACTGTTAATTGTTGAAAGGATTTTCCAAATTTCTCAATTTTTTCAATAATTCCTGGTGGGATTGTAATTATGTTACATCCTAATTGTTTTGCCTGCAGATAGTTATACGGCTCTCTTACACTTGCCCATAAAATTTCAACATTTTTATATTTTTTTGCCAATTTAATACTATTTTTTAATTCTGGAATTGGATCTTTACCTGTATCTGCGGCCCTTCCTGCAAAAATTGAGATTATAACTTTAGTTTTTTTATTTATTACGCTTAAAATCTTTTTTGTTTGCTTTGCAGTATATACAGCTGTTATGTTTAATTTTATACCATGTTTATTTAATTCCTTGATTACTTCTCCAGTGAATTTATTTTTTGAATTTACAATTGGTACTTTGACATAAACGTTCTTGCCCCAAATATTAATTTGTTTTCCTTGTTGTATCATATCTTTATTGTTGTCAGCAAATACCTCCAGTGAAACAGGTTTATTTGGACAAATACTTAAAATTTTTTTTGAATATATTTCATAATCCTTAGCTCCAGCTTTTCTCATCAAGCTTGGATTGGTAGTAAAGCCTTTAACGATTTTTTTGGTATGATATCTTTTAATGAAATCTAATTCTGCAATGTCACAAAAGATTTTGGTTTTCAATTGAATTCCTTATAAATTTTTCGTTATATCTTCTGTCATTTTTTTTGCATCTGCAAATAACATTAAAGTGTTTTCTTTATAAAATAAGTCATTATCAATTCCAGCATATCCTGGTGATAAACTCCTTTTTACAAATAATACAGATTTGCATTTTTCTACATCAAGAACTGGCATACCATAAATTGGACTTTGCGGATCAGTTTTTGCTACTGGATTTGTTACATCATTTGCTCCAATTACAAAAGCTACATCTGCATTTGCAAAATCGTTATTTATTTCTTCTAATTCAAAAACTTCATCATATGGAACATTAGCTTCTGCTAATAAAACATTCATATGACCTGGCATTCTTCCTGCAACAGGGTGAATAGCATAAGATACTTTGATATCGTTTTTCTTAAGTGTATCTACCATTTCTCTAAGAGCGTGTTGAGCTTGGGCAACTGCCATTCCATAACCTGGAACTATTATGACTGATGAAGCATTTTTCATTAAAAATGCAGCATCATCTGCATTACCACTTTTAACTGGTCTTTGTTCTTTATTAGAATTAGAAGCGGTTTCTTCCGTTGCTCCGAATCCTCCTAAAATGACATTAAAGAATGAACGATTCATTCCTTTGCACATAATATAAGATAAGATTGCTCCAGAAGATCCAACAAGTGCTCCGGTAATTATTAAAGCTGTATTTTCTAAAGTAAATCCAATTCCTGCTGCAGCCCAACCTGAATAAGAGTTAAGCATAGATATAACAACGGGCATATCTGCCCCACCAATTGGGATAATTAAAAGAAAGCCGATTAAGAAAGAAACAACCAAGAGTATCCAAAACAAATTAGATGATTGTGATGAGCATAATAAATAAATCAAAACAACTATAGAAACCAAAATTATAGCATTAAGTAGATGTTGACCCTTAAATGTAATTGGAGAACCTGACATTATTCCTTGCAATTTTAAAAAAGCAATCACGGAGCCTGAGAATGTAACAGCTCCAACTGCAGCTCCAATAGACATTTCAATTAAGCTTCCAAGTTTTATATTTCCAGGTACTCCCAGATTAAATGCTTCAGGATTTAAAAAAGCAGAAATTGCTACAAAGACAGCTGATAAACCAACTAAACTATGAAAACCAGCTACTAATTCTGGCATTGCAGTCATTGGTATTCTATAGGCTATAAAAGCACCAATTGATCCTCCTACTAAAATAAAAATTAGTACAAATACAAATCCAGTAGAAAAATTATCCGTGGATAAAAATGTTACTGTTATAGCAATAATCATTCCTAAAATTCCAAATAAATTACCTTGCCTTGATGTTTCAGGTGAAGACAAACCTCTTAGGGCAAGTATAAACAACACTCCTGAAACTAAATAAAAAATTGCAGATAAATTTGCTGAAATCATTATTTATCTTTTTTCTTTTTTTTATACATTGATAGCATTCTTTGAGTTACGAGAAATCCTCCAAAAATATTAACTGCCGCTAAGGCTATCGCTAAAAAACCAAAAATACTTGAAGTGTTAAAAACACTCTCAGAATTTCCTGATAGACCTGCTATGATAGCTCCAACAATAATTACTGACGAAATTGCATTAGTAACAGACATTAATGGTGTATGTAAAGATGGAGTAACACTCCACACTACATAATAACCTACAAATATTGAAAGGATAAAAATACTTAGTCTAAATATTAAAGGATCTATTTCCATAAATTATTTTATTAATGTTTTTTGTATAATTTCATCTTCTAAATTAATATTTATTTTTTTATTCTCTTTGCTGATTAAATTATCAACAAAATTAAAGACATTTTTAGCATACAAGTTTGAAGCGGAAACAGGTAATTTATTTAAAATATTGCTCTCACCCATTATTTTAATTCCATTTTTTTCAATAACTTTATCCGCTTCGGTAAACGCAGTATTTCCTCCTTGAATTGCTGCTAAATCATAAATTACTGATCCTGATTGCATATTTTCAATCATGCTATCTTTAATTATCAATGGAGCCTTTTTACCCGGTATCAAGGCTGTACAAATTACTATATCAATTTTTTTTAAAGTTTCAGATAAAAGATCTTCTTGTTTTTGTTTAAATTCTTTAGAAGCCTCTTTTGCATAACCTCCCTCGGTTTCTAAATTTTCTGAACCCTCTACAGTTAAAAATTTACCACCTAAACTTTCAACTTGTTCTTTTGATGCCATTCTCACATCTGTAGCAAAAACTATCGCGCCCATTCTCTTTGCAGTGGCAATTGCTTGCAATCCAGCAACACCCGCACCAACAACTAAAACCTTTGCGGCTGGAACTGTTCCTGCTGCCGTCATCATCATCGGTATAGCTTTTTCAAAATTAGCAAAAGACTCAATAACTGCTTTATAACCAGCAAGATTTGCTTGAGAAGATAATATATCCATAGATTGTGCTCTGGTAATTCTTGGAAGCAATTCTAATGAAAAAAGATTTATTTTTTTTTTGGCTAGAATTTCTAATTTTTCTTTATTGGTGTAGGGGTTTAAAACTCCAATTATCGTCTGATTTTCTTTA
>CABZJV010000022.1 GCA_902526115.1 uncultured Pelagibacteraceae bacterium | reverse complement strand
TTTTTTAGTTTTTTTTAATTTTTTTAATTTTTTTTTTGTTTTTTTCATTTAAAGAATATTTATATTTATCAATAATTTATTGATAAATATAGTCTCTTGTGACTGGAGTAGATCTGTAATTTTTTGTAATTTGAAATTGATAAACGACTTGATCGCCCCATTTAAATGCCATCTCACAACCTGCTAGATAAAATTCCCACATCCTAAAAAATCTTTCATCAAACATTTGAATAATTTTTTCCCTATTTTTGATACAGTTTTCTTTCCAATGTCTTAAAGTATGAGTATAATGAAGGCGTAAAACTTCAACATCTGCAACAATCAAACCTGCTTTTTCAATTGGTGATGTAACCTCGCTTAAACTTGGTGTGTAACCACCGGGAAAAATATATTTAGTAATCCAGGGATGTGGGTCTCTTGGTGGATTAACAGATCCAATAGTATGTATTAGTGATACTCCATCGTCTTTTAAAAGTTTTTCAATCTGTGAGAAAAATTTCCGGTAAAATTTTCTTCCTACATGTTCAAGCATCCCAACACTCACAATTCTATCAAACTTCTCATCAAGTTCTCTGTAATCCATTAGCTTAAAATTAACCTGATTTTGGAGATTAAGTTCTTGAGCTTTTTTGTTACAATAATTAAGCTGATTTTCTGAAAGTGTAATCCCTGTCACCTCACAATTCATACTTTTTGCTATATCCATTGCTAAAGACCCCCAGCCACAACCAATATCTAAAACTTTTTGATTTGGCATAATGTTTAACTTTTTTATGATGTGTTTAATTTTATTATTTTGAGCATCCTCGAGCGTGTCATTTTCATTTTTAAAATATGCACATGAATATTGTCTTTTGGGATCAAGAAATAAATCATATAAATTATCTGAGATATCATAATGATGTGAGACATTCATTTTAGATTTCTTTATAAAATTAAAATTTGTTAAATATCTATAGGATCCTCTTATTTTGTTAATTAGGTTACTAAAAAAATTAATATCTCCTCTGCCAAAATTCATTAGGGCAAGATCTAAAAAATCTGTAAGGCTCCCATTCTCTATTACAATTTCACCGTCTGTGTATGCTTCTCCAAAATATAGATCTGGGTGAAATAATAATTTATAATGAAGTTTTTTATTTAAAATTTTTACAGTAATTGGATTATTGTTTCTAGGATTTCCAATTATATAACTTTTTAAATTTGCATCAATTAATATAAATCCATCTGTTTTAAAAACACTATTTAAGAATCTTGCTAATTGCATTTAACTTACCATATTGATTTCTTTAAAATCTAATAATTCTAATCCTTTAAATAATTCAGATTCCTCTATATTACTTAAAATTCTTAATGGTGGTAACATATTTTTATAAATTTTATTTTTTTTAGCAAAAAACGTATGTAAACCTGATACTAAATTGAATTTCTCAAATACTAGCCTTACATCACATAGCTTTTTATCTGAGTTAAAATCCTTTTTTTTTTGAAAATTATCATAAACCTCTCTGGCTAAAGATGCTGTTGCGTTAGTTGTTGCGGTAATTATTCCCGTGCAACCCAACTGCAAACCCTTAAGTAACTTTGTCTCTGATCCAGGTAGTAGTGAAAAATTTTCTATTTTGAGTTTTTCGAATAAATTAAACGAACTATCTTTTACTCCGACTATCTGGTTTGGAAAGTTTTCGACTAGTTTGTATACTAAATCTTCACTAAACTTATATCCTGATAATTTTTCAAAATTGTATAGTATTATATTACAATCAACTACTATTTTTATAATGTTTGAATAAAAATTAAAAACTTCTTCATCATGATATTTGTAATAAGCAGGAGGCATGATTAAAAATTTATTAAAACCAATCGACTTGGATATTTTCATCAAACTAATTGTATCGCCTAAAGAGTTAAGTCCTGTTCCAATTATAAATTTATCTTTATAATTGCTCGACGACAGGTTGTTTATTAAATTTATTTTATCAGTTAATGAGATAAGTTGAGATTGGCCTGTGCTGCCAAAAAATACAACCCCATGGCACCCATTATCAATTACTTTTTCAGCATGGCTAATTGTTTTATTAATATCTAATCCTAAATCATCATTTAAGAGGGATAATGTAGCTGCATAAATTCCATTTATCATATTTATAATTTATATGTAAATGTAAAATAAATAAAAAAAAAAATTAAATAATTTTATGAAAGTAGGCGTTTTTCTAAATTACATTGGTTTAGGAGCGAATATTATGCACTTAAGCTATTGTCACCACATTGCTAAAGTTTATGGACCTATAACTTTAATTTCATTAGCAAATAACCTTGATCAAGCTTTAGAGGACGACCCATTAATTGGCGAAATTAAAATATTCAAAAAAAATAAAAATATTATTAATATTCCAAATATTTCCTCTGATTTAAAACAGCTTAATTTAGATAAGATTTACATATTTTATCCAAGCGCTCGAATTTACTTGGCAGCTAAGTTGGCTAATATCAAAGAAGTATTTTGCTACCCTCTTTTTAAAAAAAAAGATTTACATTTAGTTGATGCTGCAAAAAAATTTACCTGCAAACATCTTAATCTAAGAGATTGTAGTACAGAAACTAATTTTCCGATTAATAAGGAAAAAATAAATAATATTAAAAAATATTTCGATGAAAATAAATATAATATAGTTATTGGCGCAGGTTCATCTGGGCCAGATACAAGATGGGGGGAAGATAATTTTTCAGAACTTTTGAACGAATTAAACAAAACGGGAGAATTTTTTTTTTATATTCAAGCAGGACCAGACCAAATAAATATTTCTCAAAAAATTATTGGTAATATTAAAAAACAAAATTGTATTGATTTAAGCACTCTTTCTGTGAGGGAAATAATCCCTTATCTTGTCTTATGTGATATGTATGTGGGTAATGATTCTTTTACTCACCATATTACTTCACAATCTCAAAAACCATCATTAGTTCTTTTGCTTAATTCTCCAAAAGCTTATACAGATTATAGTAAAAATTATCATAGAATCATTCCACGTAATACAAATATAGATAATTTAAATCATACATCTCTCCATTCACCAAACTCCATAAGTGTAGACGTTGTAAAAAATAAAGTTTTAGAAATAAAATCTAGGTAGTATTTTTTATTAAAGTATCTTTAGCTTGATTAACTATGACTGCTAGTCTATTTAACTCAGGATTTTTATCTGGATGAATTTTTTTCATAATTTTTTTATACGAATTTAAAATTTGATCTTCATTATATTTTTTTTTGGGATCTAAATTAAGTATTTCGCAAGCTTCATCTCTTGACATTGTTTGTAAATTTCTATTTTCACTCGAAGTACCAAAATTAAATCTTCCTGAATTTTTCAAAACTTTAATTAAACTCCAGAGTCTCAAAATTTGAAATAAAGTTATACCTGCTTTAGTTTTAATAAGCGGCAAAATAGCCAATAAAAATGGAACTGAAAAAAGATATCTTCCAGCAAAAGTTGCTAAAATTGCTAAAGCAATAGAACCAAAAATTAAGGTTTTACGAAAGAAATTTTTAATTTTTTTTGATTTAGAGTTAGCAAACCAATTTAGAAAAAAATAAATAATAAAAAAAACTATTAGTATTAAAAAAAAAATATTCATCTATAAATTAAAATCTCTATGAAAATACCACAATTAGCTAAAAAGTTGGAATTAAAATCTTGTCACAATGTAACTTGGGAAGATAACTATAGCTGGATTCATCAAAAAAATATCTTAGAGGTATTAAAAGACAAATCAAAATTAAATCCTGAAGTAAAAAAATATTTAGATGATGAAAATATTTATGCTGAACATCATCTTAATGATACTAAAAAAATACAAAAAACATTATTCGATGAAATCAAAGGGAGAATAAAATTAGACGATGAGTCTCTTCCTTATAAAGATTATGAATATGAGTACTGGACAAAAACTACAACTAAAGGAAATTACTCAATAAAGCTTCGTAAAAAAATTGGTTCAAATAATATTGAAGAAATATGGAACGGTGATAAAGAAAAGCAAAAACTCAAAACAGAGTATTTTGGAGTTGGAGATCTAGAGGTAAGTAATAATGATAAGTACCTAGGTTATTCCCTAGATCTTAAAGGATCCGAATATTACACAATTTATATTAAAGATATTAAAACTGATAAACACGTTACCAAAGAAATTAAGGATACGTCTGGTAGTATTACCTTTAGTTTGGACGATAAATTTATTTTTTACTCTAAACTAGACAAAAATCACAGAGCAAGGAAAATTTATAGGCATGAAATAGGAAATTATAAGGATGAGGATAAATTAGTTTTTGAGGAAAAAAGTGAAGCTTTTACAGTTGGTATTGGTTTAAGTTCAGACGAAAATTACTATTTTATAAGTACATCAGACCATAATACCTCCGAACAATATTATTTTGGAACTAATGAGAAAGAGCCTTTGCCGAAACTTGTAATGAGAAGAGAAAAAGGAGTTCTTTATTCAACTAACTCGTGGAATGGGAAGTTTTATAATCATACCAACAAAGATGCAGAAGACTTTAAAATTGATGTTTGCGATAATTTAGAAAAGCAAGATTGGAAAGCTTTTATTTTGCCAAAAAAAGAAGTTTTAATTGGAGGTCTAACATTTCTAAAAAATTGGATTATTAGATCTGAAACGTCAAATGCTCTTGATAAACTTTTTGTTAGAAATATTTCGTCAAAAGTTGAGAAAGAATTAATTTTTTCAAATGAAAAAATATATGTACCTGGAGTTTCGCTTACTCAAAGGAATAGAGATACTGATGAAATATATCTTGGATATTCATCCCCCAAAACACCATCGAGAGTATACAAATATAATTTAAATAAAAAAACCAAAGAACTAGTTAAAGAACAGGAAATTCCATCGGGTCATAATCCAGATGATTATATTGTAGAAAGAGTAGAGGTTAAATCCCATGATGGGAGATTAGTGCCTCTGACAATCACAAGACACCAAAAGACTAAAATTGATGGATCTGCGAATTTATTATTATACGGGTATGGATCATATGGAAACTCTATGAGTCCATCTTTTTCATCAACCAGATTAAGTTTAATAGATAGAGATATCATTTGGGCAACTGCACATATAAGAGGCGGAATGGAAAAAGGAATGAAATGGTGGAAAGAGGGAAAATTAACCAACAAAAAAAATACTTTTGAAGATTATATTCATACAGGTAAATATTTAATAGAAAATAACTATACCTCTAAAGGTAAAATTATTGGTATGGGTGGTTCAGCAGGTGGACTACTTATGGGCGCAGTTGTAAATCAGTCTCCAGAATTATTTTTAGGAATGATAATGGCTGTACCTTTTGTTGACTCACTTACAACAAATCTAGATCATTCTCTTCCTTTAACAGTTGGGGAATTTGATGAATTTGGAAACGCTAAAGATAATAAAGAACACTTTGATTATATTTTTTCATATGCGCCCTACAACAATATAAAAAAAACAGATTATCCACATATTTTGATAACCACCAGCCTCAGCGATAATCGGGTCCTATTTGATGAGCCTGCAAAATTTACTGCAAAATTAAGAGAGTTTAAAACTGATAATAATTTACTTTTACTAAAAACTGAAATGAATGCAGGTCATGGTGGCAAATCTGGTAGAGATGGTGCAATTGAGGAAATTGCTGTTGACTACGCGTTTGCACTAAAAATCGCAAATAAAATATAATTTTTAATCTTGAAATCATAAAAATAATTCCCAAATAACAATAGTAAGTCGCCTAATGGGGCTTACTATATAAACTTGCTTAACAAAGGAGGATATTATGACAAGTAAGGATTTATCTATATTTAACTCGCTTAGACCTTTTTCAATTGGTTTCGATGATATGTTTGACCAATTTGAAAATATGTTAGGTAACGGAAATTTGACAATGCAGTCAAATTACCCACCTTACAACATCCGAAAGACAGGTAAAGACAACTATGCAATTGAAGTTGCTTTAGCCGGCTTTAATAAAAAAGATGTTGAGGTTGAGTTTGAGGATAATTTATTAACAGTTAGAACTAAACAAGTTAATAAATCTGAGAACAGTGACGTTGATGGAGAAATCATTCATAAAGGTATTTCTCAAAGACAATTTGCAAGATCGTTCACTATTGCTGACGACGTAAAGGTAAATGTTGCGGAGCTTAAGGATGGTCTTTTAACAATATCTTGTGAAAGAATTATTCCAGAGCATAAAAAGAAAAAACTTATAGAAATTAAATAAGTTTAACCTTGCTTGCGGGGATTTTATCCTCGCAAGTTTGATTTAAAAACAGCCGTTAGAGACAAAACCGATAACAATATTTTCAGAATTTATTTCAAATCTTCTTTCGCAAGGAATTAGATATTTTTTTGTATTGTATACAAATTCAAAGTTACCTTTGTCGTTTTTAAAATCTTCATCAGGTTTTCCTAATTCCATTTGAAGCTCACTAGA
>CABZJV010000021.1 GCA_902526115.1 uncultured Pelagibacteraceae bacterium | reverse complement strand
GACCGTATATCACAAGCAGCAGTACCCTCATTAAAAATTTTTGAAAATGTGGCACTTAACAATTTTAAAACTTCAAATTTTTTCGAAAAAGGTTTTTTAAATGAAAAAAAAATTAAAGACCATTCTAAAAAAATTCTTTCAAAATTTTCAGTAAATACAGATAATGTTAACCTAAAAAGTCAATTTTTATCTGGAGGAAATCTTCAAAAATTAATTCTAGGTAGAGAGCTAATTACTTCACCAGAATTATTGATATGTTTCAATCCGACTTGGGGTCTAGATGTTGGGGCTATAAATTATATTCATCAAACACTTATGCAAATTAACGAACAAGGTAAATCTATAGTCTTAATTTCAACTGATAACGATGAACTGCTGCAGCTTAGTGATAGAATTTCTGTAATTAATCAAGGTAAGCTCTCCAAAATTATGAATGCTGAGGATGTTAATCCAGAAAAGTTGGGGCTTTTAATGGGTGGAGGAGTAATTGATAAAAATTGAAAAGCGTAGCGAAGCACCTAACTCAATTTATTTTTTAACACCAGTTCTTGCAATTTTTTTAACATTAATAACTGGAGCACTGATCTTTTTTATTCTTGGATTTAAACCCTTAGAGGCCTTAAAGTTTTTTTTTATCACTCCAATTTCCGACTTATATGGCCTTAGCGAGCTTCTAATAAAAGCAACACCACTTTGTTTAATTGCTATTGGTCTTTCGTTTTGTTTTAAAAGTAATAATTGGAACATTGGTGCTGAAGGACAACTGACTTTTGGAGGAATAGTTGGCGGAGGTGTTGCGTTATTATTTTATAATCATGAAGGTTTTTATGTATTACCTTTAATTATTTTAGCTGGAGCAATTGGTGGTATGGTTTTCGCACTGATACCTGCAATTTTAAAAGTTTATTTTAATACCAATGAAATTTTAGTCAGCTTGATGCTCGTATATGTATCCAAACTATTATTGGACTATCTAGTAGTTGGTCCTTGGAGTAATCCAGAAGGTTTTAATTTTCCAGAGACAAGACAATTTAGTGATTCTGCTAGATTGCCAATTTTATTTGAGGGTTTAAGAATTCATGCTGGTATTTTTATAGCATTAATAAGTGTATTATTAGCTTGGATTGTTTTTTACAAAACTTATTTAGGTTTTCAAATTAAAGTCTCAGGATTAAGTTTAAAGACCGCAAAATATGCTGGTTATAAAGGCAAGACCATGATCTTGTTGGTTTTTATGGTCAGTGGTGCTTGTGCTGGTCTTGCGGGGGTTGGAGAAATAACTGGTCCAATAGGACAGTTGCATAGGATGATTTCACCTGATTATGGTTTTACAGCAATAATAGTAGCGTTTTTAGGTCGTCTTAATCCAATCGGTATTGTTTTTGCCTCTTTAATTGTAGCACTCACATACCTTGGAGCTGAAACTGCGCAAATATTTTTACAGGTGCCAAAATATACTGGTCAAGTATTTCAAGGAATGATTTTATTTTTTCTACTGGCATCTGATTTCTTAATTTTCTTTAAAATAAAATTTTTAGGATTTAAAAAATATGAGTATTGATATTAATTTTATAGGTATTCTTATTGGAGCCATTATGGCCTCATCTGTTCCTTTGATACTTGCGGCCTCAGGAGAACTAATTACAGAGAGATCGGGCGTGCTAAATTTAGGTGTTGAGGGTATGATGATTATAGGTGCAATTTCAGGTTTTGCATTAATGGTTATTACTGACAATCTATTTTTTGCGATAATTGGATCAATGTTCTCAGGTTTGCTTTTATCTTTTATCTTCGGTTTTTTGACACAATCTTTAATTACAAATCATGTTGCAACTGGACTTGCTCTTACTATTTTCGGTATTGGTTTGTCTGCAATGATTGGAAAAGATTTTGTTGGTATACCTGGAAAAGAATTTCCTTTATTGTTTGTAAATTTTAAAGAAACCATACCATTTTTTGGTCCAATCTTTTTTGGTCACTCAGTAATTTTTTATTTTGCATTTTTGCTTCCTTTTGTAACTAACTATTTTTTAAAAAAAACTAAAATAGGTTTAATTGTTAGAGCAGTTGGAGACTCTCCGATATCAGCTTCAAATCAAGGCATCAATGTTCTACTTGTAAGATATTGTTGCATTCTTTATGGAGGTGCAATGTGTGGTTTAGCAGGAGCTTACCTTTCTCTTATTTACACTCCTCAGTGGATTGAAAATATGACTGCTGGTAGAGGGTGGATAGCTCTCGCATTGGTAGTGTTTGCTACATGGAGCCCAATAAAAGTTTTAATTGGAGCTGTAGTATTTGGAGGAATAACTATTCTTCAGTTACATATGCAGGCAATAGGAATAAGAATTCCAGTTCAATTTTTAAGTGCATTACCATATATAATGACAATTGTTGTATTAGTAATAATTTCTCGTGACAGTAGAAAAATAAAACTTAATACACCCACTTCGCTGGGACAAATGTTCTATAAGGAAAAGTAATGTTAGCTATTCCAAAATAAATATTTTTTTTTAATAAAATTTGTTTAGGCTATAGAATCAATAAATTAAAATTTAAAGGGGAAATAATGTACAAAAATTTTATTAAATATTTAATAGCTGTATTGTTTTTATTTGGATTTTCAATTAATGCAAATGCAGAATTTAAAGTTGGTTTTGTCTATGTGGGACCCACTGGTGATCATGGATGGACATACCAACACGATGAAGGAAGGAAGGCTGTAGAAGCTGCTGGAATAAAAACTACCTATGTAGAAAGCGTTCCAGAAGGTGCTGATGCTGAAAGGGTAATAAGACAACTTGCTCAATCTGGTCATGATCTTATTTTTACTACTAGTTTTGGATATATGGATCCAACAAACAAGGTTGCTAAAGATTTTCCTAATGTAAAATTTGAGCACGCAACAGGTTATAAAAGGGAGCATTCTAATGTGTCTACATATTCTGCAAGATTTTACGAAGGTAGAACTCTTTTAGGACATATGGCTGGAAAAATGACCAAAACAAACGTTATTGGATACATTGCATCTTTTCCAATTCCTGAGGTTATAAGAGGAATAAATGCTATGACTTTAGCAGCTCAAAAAGTCAATCCGAATATAAAAACTAAAATTGTTTGGGTATTTACTTGGTATGATCCAGGAAAAGAGTCCGAAGCAGCCCAAGCTTTAATAGATCAAGGAGCAGATATAATTATGCAGCATACTGATAGCACTGCACCGGTCCAGGTAGCTGAAAAAGCAGGTGTTTGGTCATTTGGACAGGCAAGTGATATGCAAAGGTTTGCACCAAAATCAATATTAACATCTATAATAGATGATTGGGCACCTTACTATGTTGAAAGATCTATTGCTGCTAGAGACGGTACATGGAAACAACAAGATACTTGGCATGGATTAAATGAAGGAATGGTTGCTATGGCTCCATATAACTCTGCGATGGGAAGTGGTTTAGTTAATGAA
Organism: uncultured Pelagibacteraceae bacterium; assembly: GCA_902526115.1. GTDB lineage: Bacteria > Pseudomonadota > Alphaproteobacteria > Pelagibacterales > Pelagibacteraceae > Pelagibacter. The sequence continues at coordinate 3,652 of CABZJV010000021.1, read as the reverse complement.
GTAAAACAACTTCAAAAAGATTTAGCATCTGGAAAAGTGCATTCGTTTACAGGACCGATATATGATCAAAAGGGTAACTTGCTTGTTGCTGAAGGTAATGTTGCAGATGATGCTATGTTAGCAGGTATGAGTGTTTATGTTAAAGGTGTTGAGGGAGATATACCAAAATAAATTTTAATTAAATTTAAAATTAAAGGCCAGCTTGTCTGGCCTTTTTTTATTTTAAATGTTTTTTTTTTAAAGCGTTTACATCAATTTCATCGTAATACTCTGATGGTTGAATAATCCAAGGATCATTATTCAATAAGATTGGACAGAAGTCTGGAGTGAAAGATGAAGATTTTTTTTTCCATAAACAAGCTGTTTTAATTTCATCAATATAATTTTTAATAGGATCGTATTTTTTTAACCATTCAATACTTTTGTTTAGTGTTAATCCAGTGTCTGAAAGATCATCTACTAATAAAACTTTTTTGAAATCCTTATTTTTTGCAATTGCACTCATATCCCTTGCAAATATTAATTCACCTTGTTGATTTTGAACTGTATCTCCTGAGTAACTTTGTATTACAACATAAGCTGTAGGTATCTTAAAAATTCGAGACAAAATATCAATAATTGGCGCTGCACCTCTCATAATACCAACTAAGACAGTAGGCATATATCTACCATCTATTTCAAGTGCAAGTTTTTCAACTGCACTTTTATATTCATCATATGTAATTATTAATTTCTCACTCATTAAAATTTGGTATCATAAATAAAAAATTAAAAAAGGAGAATTATGAAAGGTTATTGGATATGTGTGTACGAAAAAATTGATAATTCAGAAAAACTTGATGAGTATGCTGGTAAAGCAAGACCTGCTGTAGAAAAGTACTCTGGAAAATTTCTGACTAGAGGTGGAAAAAGTCGAATTAACGAAGGATATAGCTCTCCAAGAACAGTTGTGGTTGAGTTTCTCGATTACGATAAGGCTATAGAGTGTTATGATTCTCCTGAATATCAGGAAGCATTAAATGTACTTAAGGGTCACGTAATTAGACAACACCAGATAGTCGAAGGAGTTTAAAATTTAAATATAATTAAAAGGATAAAATGAAAAGTTATTGGATAGCTCTTTATATAGAGATTAAAAATATGGATAATTATAAAAATTATTCAAAAGTTGCGATACCTGTTATTAAAAAATATAGGGGAAAACCCTTAGTTAGGGGAGGTCAATCCAAGGTCTTCTCGGGTGATGAATTTTTAAAAACTGTGATATGGGAGTTTCCTAGTTTTGATAAAGCAATAGAATGTTATAACTGTAAAGAGTATCTTGCTGGATGGGCATTGGCAAAAAATACCACTGAAAGAAATTTACAAATAGTAGAAGGCTTTAATATTGAATAGGTTCAGGATCAATACTTCTCCACAAATACCAAGTAGCAACAGAACAATATGGTGAAAACCTTTTATTAAGTAAACTTACATATTTTTCTGGTGGTAAATACTTTTTATTATAATTTTTTGAAATTGCCCTTAACAATCCAATATCCTGAATCGGCCAAATATTTGGGCGATTATATGCAAATAATAAAATCATTTCAGCTGACCATCTGCCAATTTGTCTAAGATTAGATAAATATATTATTGCTTCTTCATCTGACATTTTCGGAATTAGTCTTGGATTAAAAGTTTTATCTAAAGTTTGTCTCGCTAAACTTTTAATTCCTTTTACCTTTTGCCTGCTCAATCCACAACTTTTTAACTGATGGCCAGATAGTTTATTGATAGTTTTTGCAGTAATATTATTTTTACATTTTTTTTTAAATTTTAAAAAAACTGCATTTGCGGCTGCAACACTAATTTGCTGACCTATTATACTTTTGCAGAGTGAGAAAAAAACATTTCTTCTTGTTGAAAGTACTATTTCTGAAGGTGAATTATATTTTTTTATTAAAGAAGACATAACTTTATCTTTTTTAGATAAATAATTTTTTGCTGTATTCCAATAACTTGGTTTTTTACTCATGTCTTGAAGATGATAAATTTTTTTTTAAAATCATTTCTCTTCTAAATATTATTAAAGAAGACAGAACGACCATTAAAGATCCCATTATTGTTTTGTTCGATGGAACCTCATTCCAAATAAAGTAACCAAATATAATTGCAAATACTAAAGCTAAATATTTTAAAGGCGTCACTAAGCTTACTTCAGAATATTTATACGATTGAGATAACCATAAATTTGCAAGGCCTCCAAGAATACCAATCATTGCTAATAAAAATAAATCTTTAAAACTAGGCATTATCCAATTTTGATAAAACGTAAAAAAGCTTAAAATCATTATTGAAAAAGAAAAAAATAAGCTAATTAACCACACTGGCTCTGTTAAAGATAATTTTCGAATTGTAATTGCTACGTAAGATAAACCCAAACAAAAAATAATTGGATAAATATAATAGAAATTTAATGAGTTAAAACCTGGTTCGGAAATAATAATTATTCCAATAAATCCAACTAATACTGCAATCCATCTATAAAAGCCTACTTTTTCATTTAATAAAAAAATTGAAAATATAGTTGTAAAAATAGGTGCAGCAAAAGTAATGCTGACAACTGTTGCCAAAGGTAAATTTCTTAGAGCAATAAATATAGAAATTAATGCGACTAACCCAGCTATACATCTAATAAAATGAAGCATTGCCCGTTCTGTTTTATAAAAATCTAGGTATCTTTCTTTTGGTATAATAAACAAAATTGGAATTATGCCACAAAAACCTCTAAAAAATAATACCTGTCCAACTGGATATGCCTCTGACCACTTTACAATTACATCCATTATAGAAAAGGCACATACTGATATAAACATGTAAAAAAAGCCTAATTGATTTTTTGATAGCATATGATTAACTTTAGTTTAATTAAGTTAATATTCAATGGAAATAGCTATTTTAGGATTAGGATGTTTTTGGAGTCCGGAAATTAAGTTCAGTAAAATTAAGGGAATAATTAAAACAGAAGTTGGTTATTGTGGAGGTCACAATCCCCAAACAAGTTACAGAGAAGTTTGTTCAGGAACAACAAACCATGCAGAAGTTGTAAAATTAGATTTTGATCCAAAAATAATAACATTTGAACAAATTCTTGAATATTTTTTTGAGTTTCATGATCCTACAACTCTTAATTCACAAGGTCCTGATTTTGGAACACAATATAGAAGTGAAATATTTTATTTAAATGATGAACAAAAAAATACCGCTAAGAAAATAGTTGATAAAGAAAATGTAAGACTATCAGGTAAAGTTGTAACAAAAATATCTCAAGTTAAAAATTACTGTGCTGCTGAAGAATATCACCAAAGGTATTTAGAAAAAAGATAATATGTCCTTAGTAGATACAAATTGGTTAGAAAGAAATATTAACAAGGTAAAAATAATTGACTGCTCTTGGCACATGCCATCTGAAAATAGAGATCCCGAAAAAGAGTTTAAAGAAGAACATATACCAAATGCAATTTTTTTTGATTTAGATAAAAATTCAAAACAAGATACCGACTTGCCACACATGCTACCTAAGGAAGATGCATGGAATGAAATAGTTTCAAAACTAGGAATATCAAAAAAAGATCGAATTATTGTTTATGATAATTCTAATGTGAATAGT
>CABZJV010000020.1 GCA_902526115.1 uncultured Pelagibacteraceae bacterium | reverse complement strand
ATTACTTTTATTTGACAAAAAATTGATAATTGTATTTGGAGGACAATTAAACATTTTAAAAAATACTTGTGGCATTTTTTCTGAATTTTTTTTTAGTACTTTTAAAAATATATTATCTAAAAATTTATACTTTAAATTTATAGTATAATTATTTATTTTTTGAATATTTTCAAAATTTTCCCTTATATATTTGCTTTGGTTTTGAATATTCATAAAAGTATATCCAGTACTTAATCTAGTCATACCTCCCGCTGTACCAATTTCCATCTGATTTATTTTTTTTACATTTTTTGGATAAAACAATGGAATAGCACCAGTTTCTTTGAATTTAATTTTATAATTTTTAATTTTTAATTTATTTTTAATATAATCTTCTAGCTGTATTGAATAATCTTGATTTGATGGATGATTTAAATCAGAGATCCATGTTGTTTCAACAAGTGCATTTTTTTTTGAAAATGGTAAGGTATAAAAAAAGTGTACACTGTCTCTTTGTTCACAATCAAAATCCATTAAATTAAATATTTGATCATCAAATAAATCTTTATTCGTTTCAATCTCAATACCTGAAAAATGTTGCCATAAATCATTTTTAATATCAGAAACATCACTAAGACTATTAAAAACAAAAGAATTTTCAGTACTAATTTCATTTATATTTTTGAAAAAATTAATATTTGTATTTTTTTTTAAAGTGCTGATTATTTTTTCGTAAAACAACCCACTATCAATAGATTGGTAAGGTAAATTATCACATTTTATGTATTTAGTTTGATCAGGTATATTTACAGAAAAATTATTCCAGCTTTTCTTTACACAATCCTCAAAATTATGTGCTGCAACCTTCCAAAAAGACCAAGTTTTATCCCTAATATAATCTTTTCTAGGCTCAATAATTGCTAAAGTTTTATTTTTTAACTTTTCATGAATTTCCAATTCATATGCCAAAGATAATCCAGCACAACCACCCCCAATAATTACATAGTCAAATTCTTTCATCTAATTCTATTTCTTCATTAATTAAATAATGGTCATGTTCAATATTATCATCATTATGACTGGTTAATACAAGTTTAAGTAAATCAACCATTGAAAGTAACGTCTCAACAATTTTTTCAGTATTATTGACAAAGATTTTTCCTGATCTTTTATAATTTTCAAAGTTTTTTTTATTTAAAATTTTATATCCAATTTTTCTATAAACTCTTCTTGCAACTAAAATAGAAAATCTAAAACTTAAAGGCATTTCTTTAATAGAGTAAAAAGAATTTTCATAAAATTCTTCGGATAATTGAATTGTAGATTTTATATTTTCAAAATTCTGTTCTATGTAGATCCTATTATTATTAAAATCTTCAATTACATCTCTTGAAATATTAGTTAGCTGCATAGCAATACCAAGATCTATGGCAGATTTTAATGAATTTTTTTTATCTACTTTTAATATCTTAGCCATCATTAACCCTACAGTACCTGCCACCCTATAAGAGTAAATTAATAATTCTTTTTTTGTATTTAACTTTACTTGTTCTTTAATATCTGAATTTATACCATCAAATAAATCGTGAATAATTTTAGTCGAGATATTGTTTTCATAAATCAAATCCCATATACTTTTAATTATTGGATCACTAAAATTTTTATTTTCAAAATTATCTTTAAATTCTTTAAATTTTTTTACTTTAACTTCAAGAGCATTCTTATCGTCAGCTATATTGTCCATTACCCTACAAAAATCATAAAGTGCAGAGCATTTTTTGTAAGTTTCTTTAGGTAAAAAAAAACCAGCCCAATTAAAAGATTTTGCATATGTTGCTAAATAATTTTTTGTAGACATTACAACAATTTATCTAAAACTTTTGCTGAGGATAGTACACCTGGAACTCCAGCGCCAGGATGCGTCCCAGCGCCAACAAAATAAAGTCCATCATAGATTTCAGATTTATTGTGAAACCTAAAATATGCTGATTGAGTGAATTTAGGCTGAATTGAAAATCCAGATCCAAATTTTGTATTTAATTCTTTTTCAAAATAATCCGGGGTTAAATAAAAGTCAGCAACAATATTTTCTCTAAGATTTGGCATCAAATCTTTTTCCATTTTATCAATTACTAAATTTTTTATGTTTTCACCTTCAGTTTTCCAATCAATTTTAGACTGATTATTTGGAACAGGAACAAGAACATAGAAACAGTCATTTCCTTCAGGTGCCATCGATTTGTCAGTTGCAGAAGGTCTATGAAGGTAATAGCTAATATCATTATTTAATTTTTTATTATTAAAAATATCCTCTAGATGTTCTTTATATTTACTACCAAACTTAATTGTGTGATGTTCAACATCTGAATAAATTTTTTTTGTTCCAAAATAGTAAACGAAAAGACCCATTGAATATTCCATTCTTTTTTTTTTCCAATTAAATATAAAAGAGCCTTGACCATTTTTTTTTAACATTTTTTCATAAAAGGCTGGCGGATCTGCATTACAAATAACGTTTTCAGCATCAATTATTTCTTGGTCATTTAATTTGACACCAGTAATTTTATTACTTTTTGAAATAATCTCAGTTACTTCACTATTTTTGATTATATCAATTCCTTCCTCAAGCATAAGTTTTTCTAGACCTCTAATAATATTTCCTGTACCCCCCATAGAATAATGAATTCCCCATTTTTTTTCTAAGTAAAGTATTAGTCCATAAATTGAAGTAGTGGTAAATGGATTACCTCCTACTAGAAGTGGATGCATACTAAGCATTCTTCTTAATTTCTCATTTTTTATGAATGAGGATACTAATGAATAAACTGATTTATAGCTTTTAAGTTTTAGGAGTGCTGGGAGTTGCTGCATCATCACAAAAGGTCTATCAAAAGGAACATCTGCCAATTCTGTAAAACCTTTATCAAAAATTTTTTTAGTAAAATTTACTAATTTTTGATATCCTTCAACATCATCTTTACTTATATCTTTTATCTGTTTGACCATGTTGGCTTCATCACCAGAATAATTGAATTTAGATTTATCTTCAAAAATAAATTGGTACCAAATTTTAAGAGGAGATAACTCAATGTAGTTTTTTGGGTCTTTTTTAAATAATTCAAACAATTCATTTATCAAATACGGTGCAGTAATTACAGTTGGGCCACCATCAAATATAAAACCATTTTTTTTAAAAACTCTAGCTCTACCACCTAGATCAGGATGTTTTTCAATTAATTTAACTTGATGACCTTTTGCTTTTAGACGTAAAGCTGCAGCAATTCCTCCAAATCCAGATCCAATAACTATAGAATTCATATTAATAATTTATAGTTTTTTTGGGAAATTGTAAGTGTATTATGAGTTAATTTTTTTCAGTTGCTCTTTAGTCTCATCTAAATTTTTTTGAAATACAGCATCGAGTTTTGATTTATCTACTGATGTAGATATAATTTTTTTAACTGAGTCAACTGCTATTTTAATTGAAGCATCTTTTATCTCTTTGATAGCTGCTTCTTTCATTTGACTTATTTTATTTTTCGCAAGATTTTTTTTGATTTCAGAAGATTTATGGAATTTATCGTTTAATTCTATTACCAATCTATCCGAGTCTTTTTTTGCTTGATCTAAAATATCATTACTAACTGTTTGGGCTGTATTTAATTTTTTTTGTGCATTATCTAGCAAATTTTTTGCTTCAGTTCTTAATTTTTCACTCTCATTAATTTCATTTTTAATATCAGAAATCATTTTATCTAAAATTTGAGAAATTTTTTGTGGAATTTTTAAGTAAATTAAAGCACCAAAAAAGATTACAAATGATACTGCTACCCAAAATGTTGCATCAATTACCATAGTATTTATCCCCATGTCTTCGAAATAGATCATCAACAATTGCAGATATGCTGCTACTGTTTACCCCAGAACCAATTAACTTTTCTAAAAGTTCTGAGGAAGTCTCAATTGCTATTTTATTTATTTTATCTGGAGCGCTAACTCTTAAAACCTCTATTTCTTCTTCAGCTTTATTAATTTCATCATCAATTTGCTGATCTAAAACTTCTTTTTTAGCCACTATATCTTTTAGCGCTTTCTCTCTTGTTTGATTAAACATATTTTTAGCCTCACTCTTACTCTTTAATATAATTTCATCATACTCCTTAAGCTTAGCCTCACTATCTTCTCTTTGCTTTTCCGCGGCCTCAATATTTTCTAAAATTTGAGATTTTCTCGACTCTAAATTATTACTAATTTTTGGTAGTATGAATTTTGACAAAACAATATACATAGTCCCAAAAGTAAGTATTAACCAAAAAACTTGAGAAATCCAAAACTCAGGATTTAATTGAGGCATACCTCCACTTTCAGCTGCAAAAGCTTCTTTAAAAAATAAGAAGCTAAAAAATATTGACTGAAAATATATTTTTTTAATCATTAATTTAAAACGCAAATAAAATGATTAATGCAACTACTAATCCAAATAATCCTGTAGCTTCTGCTAGAGCAAAACCTAAAAGCAAATTAGGAAACTGTTTTTGTGCTGCTGAGGGATTTCTCATCGCTCCAGACAAATAATTTCCAAAAATTATTCCGATACCTACACCGGCACCTGCTAAAGCAATTGCTGCCAATCCAGCTCCGATCATTTTTGCTGCTTCTAATTCCATTATATCCTCCTTGGTTAATTAATGGTGTAAATTTAATGCATCATTTAAATAGATGCAGGTTAAGATTGCAAAAACGTAAGCTTGAAGAAAAGCAACTAAGATCTCTAAGCCTGTTAATGCAACCGAAAAACTTAGTGGAAGCCATCCACCAACTAATCCAAGACTTATTACAAAGCCTCCGAAAACTTTCATCATTGTATGACCAGCCATCATATTTGCAAATAATCTAACTGACAAACTAATTGGTCTACTTAAATAAGATATAATTTCAATGACTACTATTAATGGCAACAGTACCGCTGGTACCCCACTAGGTACAAATAATTTTAGGTAACCAAACCCGTGCTTAATAAAGCCAATAACAGTTACTCCAATAAAAATAAATGTTGCCAAAATAAATGTAACAATGATGTGACTTGTTACGGTAAATGTGTAAGGGATCATGCCAAACATGTTACAAAATAAAACAAACATGAATAATGAAAATATAAATGCAAAATAAGGTTTTGCTTTTGATCCAGCAGTATCACTTATCATTTTAGCAACAAATGTATAACTTAGCTCTGCAAGTAACTGCATTTTATTAGGTAACACTGAATTTCTTTTAGACCCCAAATTAAATATTAGTAAAATAGAAACTGTACTAGTAATCATAAACAAACTTGCGTTTGTGAAAGATATATCAAAAGCTCCAACTTTTATTTCAGGTCCAATTCGATACACATCGAATTGGGACATAGGATTTGCTGCCATAGTATTTATTTTTGCATATTTTTTGCAGATCTAATTACGTTTGTTATTCCAGCAACTACTCCCACAAAAAAAAATATTAATATAAACCAAGGTTTAGTACCAAAGGTCTTGTCAAAAATAAACCCAATAATTGTCCCCACAGCAACTGCAGCAACCAATTCAGTGCTTAGTTTTAAGGCTGTTCCAATAGGTGAAGGGTTATTTTTTTTGTCAAAAAGGTTTTTCCTAGAAATCTTGTTTTTTGCAATCTCTAGGCGAGTTTTTAGCGGATCTTTTGACATTTGAATAGTTTAGGCAACCATACTCTCTGCTTTTTGTAAATCAACTGCAACTAACTGACTTATACCTTTTTGGGGCATAGTTACCCCGTATAATCTGTTCATTTTGGACATGGTTAAAGCATGATGAGTTACAATGATAAATCTAGTATTTGTTATTTTGGTTAATTCTTCTAGCAGACTACAAAATCTTGTTACATTTGCGTCATCCAATGGAGCGTCAACCTCATCTAATACGCAAATTGGAGATGGATTAGTTAAAAATACCGCGAAGATCAATGCTAGAGCTGTAAGAGCTTGTTCTCCACCAGATAATAAAGTTATAGATTGTAATCTTTTTCCAGGAGGACTAACCAACATTTCTAATCCAGCTTCTAGCGGATCATCAGAGTCGACCAATTCTAATTTTGCATTTCCTCCATTAAAAAGTTTGGTATAGACCTCATTAAACTTTCGATTAACTTTCTCAAAAGCCTCTATTAATCTTTCACGTCCTTTTTGATTTAATTCATTGATACTATTTTTTAACTTCACAATAGCTGTAACTAAATCTGCACGATCTTGTTCCATTTTTTTAATATCTTCTTTATATTTGCTTGTTTCTTCGTCAGCTTTTAAATTTACTGAACCAAATTTTTCTCTTTCTTGTTTTTTTTTATCCAAAGCGTCTTCTTGATCAACAGCGTTTGGAAGTTCATCAATACCATTTAAATTTGAATTCTCTAAAATATTATCTTCGTTAAGATTCAATTCAGAACTAATACGGTCTAATAAATCACTTTTTCTTTTTTGAAGGCCATCAATAGTTGCTCCTGAACTAGCTTTTCTTTCTCTGATTTGAATTGATTGTTCTTGAATTTCATTTAACTCATTTCTTAATTTTTCAATTTTTTTATCAGTTTCATCAATAATTAATTCATTATCAATTTTTTCATTTTCAGAAATTCTCAAATTTTCTGAAATTTGACCTTTTCTCTCTGCTTGAACCCTTGGTTGATTTTCTAAATCATTTAATTGTGATAAAAGTTTATTTTTTCTTTCTACAAGTTCCGAAACCATTTTTTCAGAATTTGATAACAAATTTTTCCAACTTTCCATTTCAGTTTCAATAGTTTTAATTCTTTCATTTCTTTTTATAGACTCATTTTTAATAGATTGATTTTTACTATAAGCATCCGCATACTTTTCTTGAAGTATTTTTATATTTTGAGATTTTTCATTAACACTTAATAATTCATTTCTAGGCTTTTCATCTTTTAAATCATTTAAAAAACTATTAAGTTCTATATTACATCTATCTAGTAAAGTAACTGCCTGGTTAATTTCATTGCTATCAATCAATTCTTTAACTCTTAGGATTGAACTTTGGACATTTTTGATTGGGCCTAAGCTAATATTGATTGCCTGGTCAGCAAAGCTATTTATAACATCATCAACAGCTTTTTGCTCCTCTTTTAGTCTCTCTTTTGCTATCTCCAGCTCATGATTAGCAAGTTTTGCTGTTTCAAAGTATTTAGAGTCTGTTTCTATTAAATCTGTTTTTTCCTCTTTTAATCTTTTTTCATTAGAATTTGCGTCAATAATTATTCCTTTTTCTCGAGCAATATCGTCATCAAGAGTTTGAACTGATTTTTTGATGGTTTCGATTTCATCTTGAGTTCTTGTGTTTTCTTCATCTAAGCTTTGAAGTTCTAAATTTAGTCTTTGAATTCTAGATAAATTTTCGATGTTTTTTTCTCTAAGTGGTGAAACTTTATCGGTTGAGAGCTTTATTAGATTTTCAAGTTCCGATATTTTAGTGTTGAAGCCTTCAACCTCACCTTCAGCCTCGTTATTAATTTCATTTTCAATTCTAATTTCTTTATCTATCTCAATTAATTTTAAATAATATAAACCAGCCTCTATTTTTTTTATTTCCTCAGAGATAAGTTTATATCTTGTAGCTTCCTCAGCCTGTTTTTGAAGATTTGCTAATTGCTTTTCTTGTTGTCTTCTAAGCTCGTCAGCTCTTTTAAGATTATTTTCTGCTGCACCTAGCCTTAATTCAGCTTCGTGCCTTCTCACGTGTAGTCCGGAAATACCAGCAGCCTCCTCCAAAATCGCTCTTCGATCGGTAGGTTTAGCAGTAACTAAAGAACCAATTCTTCCTTGACTAATCATTGATGGAGAATGTGCACCAGTTGATAGATCAGCAAAAAACATTTGAGTATCTCTAGCTCGAACTTCTTTACCGTTAATATAAAATTTTGAACCTTTATCTTTTTCTATTTTTCTTTTGATTTGAATTTGATCATGTTCTCGATATTGAATAGGACCTTGTTTATCTTTATTTTCAACTTCTATAGTAACTTCGGCAATATTCTTTGAAGCTTTATTTGAAGTACCTGAAAAAATTACATCTTCCATTCCAGATCCACGCATGCTCTTTGCAGATGTTTCACCCATTGCCCATCTTAAAGACTCAACAATATTAGATTTTCCACAACCGTTTGGTCCAACAATACCGGTCAAGCCATCTTCAATTAAAAAATCAGCTTTTTCTGCAAAAGATTTAAATCCATTTAATTGGATTTTTTTAAACTCCATACATTAACTTATATCAGTTTTTCTAAAGCTTTTTTTAAATTTTTATAATTAAGGGTTTTTTCGAACTTTTCGTTATTAATTATTATCGTAGGGGTAGCATTTACTTTGAAGTTTTTTACTCCATCGATTCGATCATTTAATACAAAATCTTCTATTTGCTTGTTATTTATACAATTTTCAAAATCAATATTAAATCCTTGTTTGATTAAATATTTTTGAAGATTTAAATTTGCCTCTTCAACTGTATTTCCTCTTACCCATTGCCGTTGATTGGCATACAAGCTTTCCAGTATTTTTGGATCTCCATCATTCTTGCATTGAGAAACTTTAGATGCATTAAATGCTGCAATATCTAGAGGAAAATGTCTAAATTCAATTTTAGCTAAACCTGTATCTAGATACTCTTTCTTTAATAATGGAAAAACATCTTTGTGAAAATTAGCACAGTGGCTACAAGTTAAAGATTCGAAGGCGATGATTGATATTTTAGCACTCTTGTTTCCAACAAGAATTCTTTTTATTTTATCTGCTTGAGCATTTAAACTACCTAATAAAAATAATATTAAGATTAAAATAATTTTTTTCATTTTTCCTTAAACACTTTTGATAACTCTAATAATGATTTTTTAATTCTATCGTTCTTAACATTAATAATTTTGTCTCTGTACTTATTTGTTGTCACATTTGACTCATTAGTTTCCTTTATAGGAGGGATTTTTTGCTTATCATCAAAAGTAATAAATTTAAGTTTTTCAACTACTTGATACCCAAAATAAACATTCATTCTATTCAAAATATCCTTTTTAGAATACTCAAGATCAACCTCGTGACCTCTTTTCACCATTATTATCAAAGTACTCTCACCAAACTTATTTGAATTCTTAAATGTTTTTGGGTAACAGCAATTAAATAAGTCTGCACCTACAATGTATTTCCAATTACTGAGTGTTTCAGAATAAATATGACCCTTTTTATTAATAATTCTTTTTACATTTTTCGGCAAAGTGTCTTTAAAAGATCTTAATCCTTGAATGGAGACATTTCTGTGCTTAGTATTATTTTTAAATTGCATATGAAAGATCACATAATAACAAATAAAATTCTTAATTGGTATGACATTAATAAGCGAGTTTTACCTTGGAGAAAAAACGTCTCTCATAAAAAAAAGCAATATTACACATTAGTAAGTGAATTTATGTTACAGCAAACTCAGGTTTCAACAGTTATCCCTTATTTTAATAGATTTATAAAAAATATTCCTGACTTAGAGACTTTAGCAAATTTCGAAAATCACAAACTGATTAAGCTTTGGGAGGGTCTTGGCTATTATTCTAGGGTTAGAAATTTGAAAAAAACCGCACAATTAATCCTTAAAAAATTTGATAAAAAGCTTCCAAGAAACTATTTAGAACTTAAATCTCTTCCAGGCATTGGTGATTACACCGCAAGTGCGATATCAGCTATAGCCTTAAACAAACCTATCATACCTTTAGATGGAAACATAGAAAGAGTTCTAAAAAGATACTTGTATTTAAAAAAAGAAAATGAAATTAATAAAGAGAACTTAATAGAGAAAAAAAAAATTTTTGGGTATTCAAATAGGGCAAGTGATTATGCTCAAGCCTTAATGGAATTAGGAGCTTTAATTTGCAAACCGAATAATCCTCATTGCGAAAAATGTCCAATTTCAAATAAATGTATTAGTTTAAAAAAAAAGGATTTCTTACTTACTAAAATAAAAAAAAAGAATAATGATAAATATTATTTGTTAAAAGTTTATAAAGATAAAAGTAAATATCTTTTGATTAAAAATACTAAATTTAATTTTTTGAAAAATTTTAGTATTTTTCCTATGCAGGAATTATCAAAGCCCATAAGGTCAACTGATATAGTTAATTTTAAGATGTCTAATATGAATATGAATATAAAAATTGAACATAAGAATGAAGTAGATTCATTGCCAACTTCACACTGGATCGATCCCAAGAAGCTAAAAAACTATACATTGCCAACTTTTACAAAAAGAATTGTTAGATACCTCGAAAGTAATAAATGAAAAAAATTGGAATTATAGGAGCAGGAATTTCAGGTTTATTTGTTGCTAATTTATTTAAAGATAATCCCAATTACCAAATTACAATATTTGAAAAAAAGCATTCAATAGAGTTAGAGGAGGGGTATGGGATTCAACTTTCAATCAATAGTATCAGGCTTTTAAACAAAATTGGATTTAATGAAATAGAAAGGATTGAAAAGTTTAATCCTGAAAAAATTGATTTTTATGAAATTGAAAAACAAAAAAAAATATCTGATTTGAATATATCTGAATACAATTCTGAAGATTGTAAATACACTACAATGAAAAGATCTATATTAGTTGAATTTTTAAAAAATAGATTAGATGATCAGGTTATAAAATATAAACATGCCATTGAGAAAATCGAAAAAAAAAACGATCAAATAAATTTAGCTTTTAATAATAATCAAAATTTTATTTGCGACCATCTAATTATTTCTGATGGTATTTTTTCTAAAGGAAAATCCTTAATTTCTAATAATCAAATTCAATCAACTTATAATGATTGTATTGCAATTAGAGGCAAAATCCAAAAAGATAACTTAAATAATTTAAATGAAATGAACATTTCTTTGTTTGTAGGTCCTGATTTTCATTACGTTATTTACCCAATTGATAACAGTAGTGAAGAATTCAATTTTATTGGTGTTTTAAAGCATCAATTAACTGTAAATGAGCTTAAAAACTATGGCCTTTTTGAAGAAAAAGTTTTTATCGATGGAATTAAAAACAAATTACAAAATAAAATTTCTTCTTCAATTTTAAGTAACCTAAATGCTATCAAGTGCTTCCCAGTTTTTGTTAGTAAAGATTTTCATAAATCAGTCAAAAATATTCATCTTATTGGAGATGCCTTTTTTGCGT
>CABZJV010000019.1 GCA_902526115.1 uncultured Pelagibacteraceae bacterium | reverse complement strand
GAAGATCAATTTATTGAGGAATTTTTGCCTCAAATAGTTTGTTCAAATTCGAATTGCGAAGTGGTTGATAAAACGGGAAACATAAAAGGTTATATCACTAACCAAGAATTGCAGTCTTCATTGACAAGGTCGTAGACTTAAAAATAATTTAATATTATAAAGAATTTTTTTTTGGTATAGGTGCAAAATGCACGCTAACAACAATTCAAAAGGTATTGTTCTGATTATTATTGCAATGACATTGTTCGCAATGCAGGACTCGCTTATAAAATTTATATTTGAAAGAGCAGCTCTATATGAAATTTTTTTTGGAAGATATTTTGTAGCTGCACTTTTATTATTTTGTTTCATTAAATATAAAAATGAAAAAGTTTCACTCAAAACATACTACCCCGTATTAACTTTTGTAAGAGTAATATTACATTTTTTGGCTTTTTCAGCATTTTTTATTTCTTTAACTTATATGCCACTAGCGACAGCAAATGCATTATTTTTCTCATGTCCATTTTTTGTATCAATATTTGCAAAATTTTTTTTAAAAGAATTTATAGGTATAAGAAGATGGTCAGCTATAGCATTTGGTTTTATGGGTGTTTACATAGTTCTAAATCCAAATTTTGAAAATTTTGAATATAGAAATTTGCTTCCTGTTTTGTGCGCATTTTTTTATGCGGCTTCAATGACAATTACCAAATATACCTCTGATAAAGACGGTGTTTATACTCAACTATTTTACTTTTATCTTATAGCTATAATACTTTGTGTGATAATTTATATTTTTATGGGAAGTGGACAGTTAAATAATTCTAACTTTGATCCAACTACACAATTTATATTTAGAGAATGGTTTTCTAACATTGAATATACTTGGAAGTTTATACTATTCTTTGGTTTTGCTGCATCAATAGCATTTGTTTGTATATTTTCTGCATATATTGTGGCTTCCCCATCTGTTGTGTCTTTATTTGAATATTCCTTAATAATTATGTCGATGATACCGGGATACTTTTTATTTAATGAAGTTCCCTCTTTAAGAACTTTTTTGGGAGTTGCATGTATTATAACAGCAGGTATTTATATCTACGTAAGAGAAAAAGCTAGGGATCAATATATTGCAACTGAAACACCTGTAAGAAGATGATTAAAAATTTTATACCCACTATTAATATCTCTAGCATTATTAAAAAGAACCAAGATAAAAAGAAAATATATTTAACAATAAAGAAAATTGAAAAAGCGTGTATTGATGTTGGTTTTTTTCAAATTATAGGACACGGAATAGATCAAAATCAAATTAAAAATATTTGCAAAGTAGGAAATAAATTTTTTAACTTATCTAATAAAAGTAAAAAAAAATTATCACCTAAAAAATGGAATAGTTTAAATAAGAATATTTATAGAGGGTATTTTCCTAATGATGTTAACGGTAAAGAAGGTCTAGACTTAGGTGATCTTCAAGTAACAAAAAATTATTCTAATAAAATAAAAAATCCTTACATAGAATATCTTAACTTAAAAAAATGCTTCGACAAAAATTCGATAAAAATGCTAGAAAAATATTATACAAATATTTTTTCACTTAGTGAAGAATTGTTTAAAAGTATAATTAAACTTTACAAAAAAAATCCTAATAATTCTAAAATTGCATTTTCAAGACAAAAAACGTTGAGTACTTTAAGATTTAATTTCTATTCAAATCAAACAAAGCCTGTTGAAATTTCAAAACAAGATGGCGTTTATCTAGGATGCGAAACTCATGTGGATAGTGGAATTTTTACCGTTTTATATCAATATAAAAAAGGTGGGTTACAAGTTCAAAATCGAAAGACAAAAAAATGGCACGATGTGCCATTCAATAAAAACGCTCTTGTAGTAAATACTGGAAGAGCACTAGAATATTTGACTAAAGGAAAGTTTAAAGCCACTAACCATAGGGTGCTTTGGAACAGGTCTAAAAGGATGTCGATTCCATTCTTTTTTGAACCTTCTTATGATTTTAAAATGAGTCACTCTTTTTTTAAGGATAAAAAACCTAGAAATAATGGTCAGATCTATGAGAATTTTTTAAATAAATCCTTAAAAAAATTTATTGAATATCAACGATAGTAATAATAAGGTCAGTATATAAAGCGATACATAACTCGTCGTTAAATTCATTGATTTACGAAAGTGGGATCGGTCGTCTTTAAATTAAAATTTAAAGGAGGCTTTATGAAATTTGGATATTTTTGTAATACAACTAATTGGACCCACAAACCTTATGACAAACTTTTAGACGAAACTAGAGAAATCACAGAATATTGTGATAAATCTAAATGGGACTCTATTTGGTATACCGAACATCACTTTAATCATGAGGGTATGGAGTCCTTGACTAACCCATTAATGATGGGTGTTGATGCTGCTGCAAGAACAAATCATATTCGAATAGGACAAGCTTGTAACGTAATTACTTTTCATAACCCGATAAGAATGGCTGAAGACATTGCCTTATTAGATCAATTATCTAAAGGAAGAGTGGAAGTAGGAATTGGAAGAGGAATTTATGGGCGGGAGGCTATAAATTTAAATAAAGAAGCCGATATGAAGGACCAAGCAAAAAATTTTAGACTGTTTGAAGAAACGTTAACTATTTTAAAAAAAGCATGGAAAGAAAAATTTTTTAACCATAAGGGAGAATTTTATACATATCCTGCACCAAATTATGTGTGGCAACATGATATGAGTCCTCCTAATAAAGATTTGGTAAATCTAGAAACAAATGTCATGGAAAATATAAGTGTTCTTCCTAAACCTTATCAAAAACCTTATCCAGCAATTCATCAAGTTGTAGACGGAATAAGATCTATAGAATGGGCAGCTCAACAAGGATTAAACATTATTATGTGGATACCAACTGTTAAAGCCTTAAAAATAAAATTTGAAGCATTTAAAAATGCAAAATCAGCGGCTGAAAAAAGAAATGTACCAATGGGTGAAGGAATTTCTTTAGTTAGAGATATGTTTGTTGCTAATACAATGGAAGAAGCAAAAGAAAAAGCAGGTGAGCATATGGTCAATTACATGAGGTGGGTTTGTCATTGGAGAGGTTTGGGAAATCATATGGATCCAGGTGAAGAGCTTCCAGAAACAAAAGGCAAATTAGATTTGTTAAATTATGAATTTTTGCACAAGAGAAACATGCTTTTTGGAACGCCAGAGTATGTGATTGATAAAATTCATGAATTAAAATCAGAATTAAACTTACAAAATTTACAAGTTTGGTCGAATTTTCCAGGAATTAAACATGAGGATTGTATGAGAAGTATCAAGTTATTTACTGAGAAAGTAATGCCTCATTTTAAAAAAGATTTTGACACTGAAGTAAAAAAAGTTTCTTGACAAAAAAAAGAAAAAAAATAAGTGGTGGTCAAGCCGCGGTTCAATCTTTAAAAAAAGAAAAAGTAAAACATGTCTTTGGACTTATTGGTTCTGCAACAATGGAAATGTTTGATGCTCTTTATCATGAGAAAAGCATTAAATTTATTGGAGTGAGAGATGAAAGAACCGGCACACATATGGCAGATGGTTATGCTCGAGCTTCCAACAAACCGGGGGTAATTTTAGCTGGACAAAATGGCCCTGGAGCAACAAATTTAGTTACAGGTATTGCTCAAGCAAAAGCAGCTTTTTCGCCAGTAGTTGCCATTGCTGGATCATTCTCAACGAAAGACAAAATGGAAGATGCATTTCAAGGTCTTGATCAACAATCATTATTTACACCTATTACCAAAAAAACTTGGACAGTAAAAAATTCTAAGATAATTCCAAATGTAATTGGAGATGCCTTCAATCATGCGATGAAACCTAGAAGAGGACCTGTATGTGTAAATTTGCCTAGAAATATACTGTCAGCAACCAACAATTATAATATCAATTATAAAAAAACATCATTTGAAAACGAGAGTAAAGTTAAAAGTAAACAAGAAAAAATTAAAAGAGCAGCCAAAATAATTCAAGAATCTAAGAAATCAGTAATAATAGTAGGTGCTGGGATAAAATATACATCTAAATATAAAGAAGTAATCAAACTTTCTGAAATACTAAATATACCAATTGTAACATCAGCAGGACATGGCGATGCGATTCCATTTAATTATAAACTTAATGCAGGACAAATGGGTCCAAGAGGAAATCCAGTTGCATCAAGATTGGTAAAAGAAGCTGATGTTATTTTGGCAATTGGTACTCGTTTGGGCTTTAATTCAACTTTTTATTCTTATGAAAATATCAATAAAAAAGCAAAAATTATACAAATTGAGTTAGAAAAAAAAATGCTTGGAAAATATTTTCCAATTGAACTGGGAATTAATGCTGACGCAGCGACTGCTACAAAGCAATTATTTGAAGAAATAAAGAAACAAAAACTCAAGTTAGATGTTAACAATTGGACAAATACCTATCTTAAGGAAAGAAAAAAATTTTTAATTAATAGAGATAAGTATAATTTAAGAAAAAATTTTCCCATACAACCTAAAGGCTTATTTAAAGAACTTAGAAAAGTACTACCAAAAAATTGTGCCATAACATTAGATGCTGGAACGTTGTGTCTTCAAGCGACAGATGCCTTGGAATATTATGATCCTCCATCATTGTTTACTCCATTAGATTTTGGTTTAGTTGGATTTTCGTTTGCATGTGGGTTGGGTGTTAAGGTTGCAAAACCAAAAAAAACTGTAGTTAGTCTAATGGGTGATGGTGGATTTGGAATGACAATATCTGAACTTAGCACAGCTGTAGAATATGGAATTAATACTACGACTATAGTAATGAATAATCAGAGCTGGGGGGCAGAAAAGGCTTATCAAAAAGATTTTTTTGGTAAAAGATATTTGGGAGCCGATATAAAAAGTCCATCATTTAATAAGGCTGCAGAATTATATGGTGCAAAAGGATTTAAAGTTAAAAAAATTTCTGAACTAAACGAAGCAGTTAGAGCAGCAATAAAATGTAACAAACCATCAGTGATTGATGTTGATGTGGATCCAAAAGCCCTATACAGTTTTAGACGAGATAGTTTCAAACACAGAGAAAAAAAATGAAGTTAGAATTAAGAAAATTTGTAAAATTTGTTGATAAAACTTTCATAGAAGGTGGCAAAGATGCTAATGAACCTGTTTTATTAGTTTCGGTTGCAGCGGTCTTTAAAAATCCATGGCATGGACAAGGTTTTGTTGAAAATTTAAGACCAACTATTTTTGATTTAGCACCAAAACTTGGGGATTTACTTGTTCCAGAGTTAATAAATGAAATGGGATCTCCAGACAAAATACTAGCATATGGAAAGGCAGGTGTAGTCGGATTAAACGGAGAAATTGAACATGCATCAGCATTTATTCATACATTGAGATTTGGAAATAAATTTCGAGATGCAGTCGGAGGTACATCTTATTTAAGTTTCACCAACACAAGATCACCTGCTGGGTCTAAAATATCTATTCCAATGATGCATAAAACTGACTCTGGTTTAAGACCATATTACTTAACACACGAATTTACAATTCATGACGCTCCTTTTGATGATGAGGTTGTGATTGCTATTGGAGGTGCATCAAGTGGAAGAGCACATGCTAGGACAGGTGACAGATATCAAGATATGAAAGAAATGGGTATTGAGCCCAAATAACAGTGGATGAAAACAGCAACTACTGCATCAGGCACATACTATTTATTTAATAAAAAAAATCAAAAACCACCAATTGTTTTTATACATGGGGTTGGTTTAACTCATCAAATTTGGCAGCCTCAGTTAGAATTTTTTAGAGAGCACTCAACTCTTGTATATGACATATTGGGTCATGGAAAATCATCATTAAATAAAGAAAAAATTAGTTTTAATGATTTTTCAGAACAAATTATAGAGTTAATTGATGAGCTTAAAATTGATCAAATTCACTTAGTGGGTTTTTCAATTGGATCACTAATTGCAAGAAATTTTGCAACAAGATTTGGTGAACGATTAAAATCGTTAATACTTTTAGGTTCTATATATAAGAGATCAAATGAACAGCAAAAAATAGTGAACCAAAGATTTGAACAAGCTAAAGCAGAATTTAAACTGTCCAAACAAGCTTTAAAAAGGTGGTTTACAGATAAATATTTAGAACATAACCCTGATATTTATGAAAAAATTAGCTCAATTTTGTCTTCAAATAATATGATTAATTTTTTAAATGTTTATGAATTATTTGTAAAACACAAAAATGACGAGGATTTTAATAAAATTAAAGTAAATACATTAATTATGACTGGAGAATTTGATATTGGTTCTACAGTTGAGATGTCAAAAGAATTAAATAAATTAATTAATAACAGCCAATTAAATATAATTAAGAATGGCAAACATCTTTGTAGTATTGAATGTGCAGATGATGTAAATTTAGGAATTAAAAATTTTATTGATACTAATGAGGAAGCTTAAACAATATAAAATGTTTATTGATGGAGAATGGGTAGATTCTGAGGGAAAAAAAACTTTTGAGACCCTTAATCCAGAAAATAACGAGCCATGGGCAATAGTACCCGAGGCGAATGAGATAGATGTTGATAGAGCAGTTAAAGCAGCACAAAAAGCATTTGAAGGTGAATGGCCGAACTTATTACCAAGAGATAGAGCGAAGTATCTAAGAGCAATAGCAGATCAACTAAGGGAAAATGCAGAAAAGCTTGGTGAGATAGAAACTATTGATACAGGAAAACTATTTAGAGAGACAAAAAAACAAGCTGTCTATATTGCAGAATACTATGACTATTATGCTGGACTTGCTGATAAAGTAGAGGGTAATGTTCTACCGATAGACAAACCAAATGTACAAGCAATTACTACTCATATACCAATTGGGGTGATTGCAGCAATTATACCTTGGAACTCTCAAATGTTCTTAACTGCTACAAAAATAGCCCCAGCTTTAGCTATGGGTAATACGGTTGTAATTAAATCTTCAGAACTTGCACCAGCTGTGTTGTTCGAATTTGCAAAATTAATTGAAAAAACAGGAATTCCAAAAGGTGTAGTGAATGTAATTACTGGGTTTGGTGAACCATGTGGAAAAGCTTTAACTACTCATAATTTAGTTGAAAAAATTGCATTTACTGGTGGTCCGGAAACTGCAAGACACATAATCAGAAATTCAGCAGACAACTTATCAGAAGTAAGTTTAGAATTAGGCGGTAAAAGTCCAGTTGCTGTATTTGATGATGCAGAGCAAGAAAACGCAATAAACGGTATTACTGCTGGAATATTTGGGGCTAGTGGTCAAAGCTGTATCGCTGGTTCAAGACTTTATATTCAAAAAGGTATTTATGATGAATTTTTAAATAAACTTTCAGAACGTGCATCAAAAATAAAAATTGGTGCTCCCATGGACTCAGAAACTGAAATGGGGCCATTAAGTAGTTTTAAGCAATTAGAAATAATTGAAAAAAATATAAAAGAAACAATTGATCAAGGTGGTAAAATTAAATGTGGAGGAAAAAGAGACTCTTTCTCTAACAAAGGGTATTATTTTCCAGCAACAATAATTGAATGTGACAATCATAATTTACCTGCGGCAGAAAACGAATTATTTGGGCCTGTATTATCAGTAATGAAATTCAGTACTGAAGAGGAGGTAATTGGTAAAATGAACGATAATCAGTACGGATTATCCTCTGGTGTGTATACAAGTAATTTATCAAGAGGTATGAGAGTTTCTAAAGCAATTAGGGCAGGAATTACTTTTGTTAATACCTACAGGTTAATATCACCATCTGCTCCATTTGGAGGTATTAAAGATAGTGGATATGGGAAAGAGGCAGGAATAGACTCGATTAAAGATTACACAAGGGTAAAAACGACTTGGTTTTATACTTCAGATGAACCTTCATTAGATCCATTCTCAATAAGATAAATCAAACTACTACAATAAACTGCTTTAAAATATGATAATTTAGCGATTGAATATTTATATTATTCATAATCTAATTAGTTTTTATAAATTGTTAACAATTAAAGAGGGAATATGGCAAAAAATAAAGGATTACTAATTGCAGTAGCAGTCATTGTGGTTGCTGTAATTGTATATTTTTCTACTCAACAATCAAAAGTTTCTAAAACTGGAGTTGGTGGAGAAATTAAAATGGGAATAATATTAGGATTTACAGGTCCAATTGAGTCTTTAACACCTGCTATGGCTGCTTCAGCAGAATTAGCTTTTAAAGAAGCGTCGGATTCTGGTTCGTTATTAGGTGGAGCTACAATTTCACCAATGAGAGCAGATTCGACATGTGTTGATTCAGCAGCAGCAACGGCTGCGGCAGAGGGTTTAGTCTCAGGTGGTGTAGCTGCTATTATGGGAGCTGACTGCTCTGGTGTAACGGGTGCAATTGCAACTAATGTTGCAGTTCCAAACGGTGTTGTGATGATTTCTCCATCTGCAACGTCTCCTGGGTTGACAACACTTGATGATAAAGGTTTCTTTTTTAGAACGGCACCTTCTGATGCAAGAGGTGGTCAGATCTTAGCTGATATTACAAAAGATAGAGGTATTAGCAGTGTTGCAATTACTTACACAAATAATGATTATGGAAAAGGTTTAGCAGATGTTTATGAGGCTGCAGTAAAAGCACATGGAATAACTGTTTCAACTGTTACAGCTCATGAAGATGGAAAAGCTGATTACTCATCCGAGGCTGCAACACTTGCAGCAGCTGGTGGTGATGCTTTAGCTGTTATAGGCTATCTTGACCAAGGTGGTAAAGGAGTAATTCAAGCTTCATTAGATGCGGGATCCTTTGACACATTCATTATGTCTGATGGTATGATTGGCCAATCAATAATTGATGCTATTGGAAGTGATTTAGATAAATCTTTTGGATCTTTACCAGGTTCAACTGGAAAAGGTGCAGGTGTTTTTGCAGAAGTTGCAAAAACTGGAGGAATAGATTCATCTGGACCATACACTGGAGAGTCATATGACGCTGCTGCTTTAATAGTTTTAGCAATGCAAGCAGGTAATTCTGCAGATAGAGCTTCTATTTCCAAAAATGTAATGGATGTTGCTAATGCTCCTGGAACAAAAATTTATCCAGGTGAACTTAAAAAAGGATTAGATTTACTGGCTGAAGGTAAAAAAATCGATTACGAAGGTGCAACTGGAGTAACATTTACTGATGTTGGTGAAGCAGAAGGTTCTTTTTTAGAAAAAGAAATCAGAAGTGGAAAATTTGAGACTGCTAAACAAAGATAGTTTTAAATAATCTAAATATTAAAAAACCCCAGTAAGTTTTTTTACTGGGGTTTTTTTTTAAAAATTACTTATACCTCTAAAGCTTTCAAATATTAAAATAAAGATTAAAAAATCTAAGTTATTTTTTTTCTTTTAAATCAGCTCTTAAAGTAGTTAAAATAATTAAAATCATAAAAGGTATACATATAATATTCATTATTTTCCAACTTGTAAGAGCAATTGAAATTCCAGCTGATAGGCTACCGATCGCATGAACAGAATAAACTATAAAATCATTTAAACCTTGGGCTCTAAATTTTTCTTCTTCTCGATACGTTAAAACAAGCAAACTTGTTCCAGATATAAACAAAAAATTCCAACCTAAGCCTAAGAAAATTAAAGCAAACATATAATTATAAAAAGTCTGTTCGAAAAAACTTACCATTATAGTGATGCTATAAAGAAATACTCCAACATACATCATATTACTATGACCAAATTTTTTAATTAAAATACCTGTAAATAAGGATGGTAAAAACATTGCAACAACATGAAATTGAATAACCATACCTGTTTTACTGAGACTCATTTTTTCCATTACATGCATACTTAATGGAGTTGCGGTCATCAAAAATGTCATTATTGCGTATCCAAATGCTGAAGCTACTAGAGCCTGTAAAAATCTTGGTTGAGAGATTAGTTCTAGGCGACTACGTCCTGAATATTTCTTACTAGCTTCTATTTTTGATGTATTCTCATAAAATAAAAAGAAAACTACTGGTATAATAGTTAAAATTCCAAGCGATAAATAAGAGCCAACATATAAATGTTCACTAAAAATATCTTTTGTATAGTTGGCAATTCCTGGTCCCAAGAATGCCGAAACAATCCCACCTAATAAAATTATTGAAATTGCTTTTGGTATTTTATTTTTTTCAACACTTTCAGCTGCAGCAAACCGATATTGATGAGTAAATGCCATACCAATACCAAGAACGAAATTTGCAAAACAAAATAAAAAAAAATTTTGATTCAATATTGAATAAGATGCTAATAAACAAACCAAAAAATTTCCAATTGAAGCTAAAATAAATCCAGCTTTTCTTCCTATTAAACTCATTATTTTAGTAGCAATGATAGCTCCTATGGCAATCCCCACTACCGATATTGACATAGGCAAAGTAGAAAGCGATAAAAGTGGACTAATCTGAGAACCAATAATTCCACTCAAGAATACTGTTACTGGAGCTGCGGTAAAACTAAAAATTTGACTTAATGAAAGAATTACAAGATTCTTATTCATTAAAACATGTATTTGTCAGCCATGTACATGAACCAAGCTATTGCCGCACCTAGAATAATATATTTCATAATAAATTTATTTTATTTCTATTTTTTCAGGAAGTATACCTTTTGGTCTGTATCTCATAATTAACAATAACCCCAAACCCATCATCAAAAATCTAAAATAGGGCACACTCTCAATTAAATGAGCTTTAAGTGAATTTGTTGATGGAATACCAACCGTGAAAAAGTTTATTAAAAATATAGCTATTGGAGCAGACTCAATCCATAAAAACCAAACTGCAAATCCTCCTAATATGGCTCCAAAATTATTTCCACTCCCTCCAACAATCACCATAACCCAAATTAAAAAAGTATATCTCATAGGTCTATAACTCCCCGGAGTAAACAATCCATCTTGTGTAACCAGCATTGCTCCCGCAATTCCAACTATTGCAGAGCCTAAAATAAAAATTAATAAATGCTGTTTAACAACATTTTTACCCATAGCATTTGCTGCTTCCTCATTGTCCCTAATGGCTCTCATCATTCTGCCCCACGGAGAGTAAAGAGCTTTTTGTGTGAGAATTAATAAAATAATTACTACTATCAAAAATAATCCTGAATAACAAAGTTTTACAAAGACTGAAGAACCTTCAATTACGAGCTGATTTAATGCAGTCTGTCGATCAGACAGATTAGAAATTAATTCTAGTTTTCCAGAATTAAATTTTTCAACTAAAGTTATAAACCAGTCTGTTGACTGAAGATCTACTTCATAAGGAGCCGGTCTTTTTAGTCCTATTACATTTTTGACACCTCTTGTAAGCCAGTCTTCATGTTTAATAATTGCAATAACAATTTCTGATATTAGAAGGGTTGCTATTGCTAAGTAATCAGCCCTTAAACCTAATGCAACTTTTCCTATTATAAATGCTAAACCACCTGCAAAAAATGCACCAACAATCCAGGAAAAAATTATAGGTAGTCCAAATCCACCTAGAAAACCCGTTTTGGCTGGATTAATATCTTCAATTGCTTCAATGCCAGGTTCTGCAGTAAACCTTAATAAAATAATTCCTGAAATAACAAGAGCTGCAATACTATAAGTTCTAACTTTTGACTTTTGAAAATTTTTTAAGATAAAGCGGATAATTAATACTATTGCTATAATAAGCCATAAACATATCAAGATATTAAGGCCTCCTGCACTCCAGGCTTCTTGAACAGGATCAACGGAAATTAGAACTGCGGCTAATCCACCAAGAGCTGTATAACCCATTATACCAAAATTAATTAATCCTGCATAACCCCATTGAATGTTTGCTCCCATCGTCATCACAGCTGAGATAAGACACATATTAAATATTGATAGTGCGATATTCCATGATTGAAAAATACCAACCAGAATAATTAAAACCATCATTATGCTGTATGCAGCAATTACATTTAAATTTTTTCTCACAGCACTTTCCCTTTAAATATACCAGATGGTCTATAAAGTAATACAATTACTAATATTGAAAATGAGACGGCAAATTTATAATCTGTAGATAAAAGCTGAACTAAACTTTCCGGCTCCATGCTTTCAGGTAGAATATAAATAAAAAATTTTTTGTAAGCATAAGTAAGAAATATTTCAGAAAAAGCAATTACATATCCTCCTAAAAATGCACCAAAAGGATTTCCTATTCCTCCAACTATAGCAGCGGCGAATATTGGAAGCATGTTATTAAAATAAGTAAAAGGTTTAAAACTTTTATCCAATCCATATAAAGCTCCGCCTATAGTTGCTAAAATTCCAGCAATTACCCAAGTTATCATTACAATTTTTTTTGGATCTATTCCAGAAAGTAAAGCTAAATCTTCATTATCAGAATAAGCTTTCATGCTTTTCCCTGTTTTAGTTTTATTTAAAAACCAAAATAATAATGAAACTAATATAACTGTAACTAATACAGTAATCACTTGAGTTGACTTCAAGGCAAGGCCCTCATTAAGTCCGGTCATTTCTTTAAATTCTCTAGCTTTAATAATAAATTTTTCTCCATCAAAAAATCTTTGATCAGAAGGTCCAATTATAATTCTGACCACAGCTTGAGTAACAAACATTACTCCAATGCTAACCATCGCTAGCTGAACCGGAGGGCTTTTATTGGTTCTGTAATACTTAAATACAAATTTATCTATAGAAAGCATATAGATAATCATAAATAAAATTCCAAATGGTATAGCTATTAATGCCGTTGGTAATACCCCTAAAGAAATTCCTAATGACTGAAAATACCAAGTAAATAATATAGTAACCATAGTACCAAAAGACATCATGTCTCCAGTTGCAAAATTGGCGAATCTTAGTATTCCATAAATCAAAGTAACAAAAATTGCACCCAAAGCTAATTGTGAACCATATGTGAGTGCTGGTATAAAAATATAATTTAATAGAAGAATTAATGCATTTAATATGTCCACATCAACCTCCTAGAAATGAGCTTCTG
>CABZJV010000018.1 GCA_902526115.1 uncultured Pelagibacteraceae bacterium | reverse complement strand
CTGACTTAAAAGGTCAATATTTGCATTTTCAACTAGACCATTTATTTTATAATCATTTTTTATGTTTCCATCTTCATCTAAATTTATACTTAGATTTAGTATAATATTGCCCTGTTTTACTATTTTTTCTAATAAAAATAACTCTGGTTTATTGCTTAGTAATCTCACAAAACTAATAAAATCATTTAATAATAATGAGCTTGTATTAACCTCTATATTCGACATGATTAACTTATTTTTTAATATTGAATTAATTGAAAATTCAGATTTTACATTTTCTAAAGTCAACGACCTATTTGATAAAAATAATGTTGTGCCATTTGTTTCTGTATAAATTTTAAAATTTAGTGGATCAAGTTTTAATTTAATTTTTTTTAAATCTACATCTAAATTATTGTTAACCTGACTTAATTTTTTTTTGATTTTGCTATTAAATCTATCAGTTTCAATTCCTATAGTACTTATATAAATTATAATAAATAAAATAAGTGCTAAAAATATATAAAAAAATTTTAAAATTCGATTTTTCATTTAATTTTATAAAGTGATTGTTCTAAAAATTCATCTATGTCGCCATCTAAAATTTTATCTGGACTAGTGCTTTCAAAATTTGTTCTATTATCTTTAACTAATCTGTATGGTTGTAACACATATGATCTAATTTGGTGGCCCCAGCCAATCTCAGATTTGGAATTTTCTGTGTTTTGATTTTCTTGTTCTCTTTTTTTTATCTCGTAATCATATAATCTGGCTTTAAGCATATTCATGCATGTTTCTTTATTTTTGTGTTGTGATCTCTCATTTTGACACTGTACAACGATTTTTGATGGCAAATGTGTTATTCTTACTGCACTATCGGTAGTGTTTACATGTTGTCCACCTGCTCCACTAGAACGATAAGTATCTATCCTTAAATCTTTTTCAATTATTTCTATATTAATATTTTCATTAACAACTGGATATATCCAAACACTTGCAAAACTAGTATGCCTTCTAGCACCTGAATCGAATGGAGATATTCTTACCAATCTATGAATACCTGACTCTTTTTTAAGCCAACCAAAAACGTAATCGCCTTCTATCTTTATTGTTGCAGATTTTATACCAGCTTCCTCTCCTTTATGTTCGCTAATTAAGTTAGATTTAAAATTTTTTTTATCTGACCATTTTAAGTACATTCGTCTTAACATATCAGCCCAATCCTGACTCTCCGTACCTCCTGCACCAGCATGGATCTCAATATAACAATCTAATGAATCAGCTTCAGTTGATAAAAAGCATTTGATTTCACTTTTTTTTATTTCTGAACTAAGTTGTTTAATATTTTGAATAATTTCACTTTGAACTGTTAAATTATTTTCCTCTAAAGCTAATTCATTTAAATCTTCAAAATCATTTAACCTTTCAACCGAGGAATTTAAAGAGTTTATTAAATCCTCATAAAATTTTTTTTCTTTTACTACTTTTTGAGAGTTAGTTTTATCTTGCCAGAAATTGGCTTCTAGCATTTTTGAATTTAAAAATTGGAGTTTTGAATAAATGCTATTTTTTTCAAAGATACTCCTTAATTCTTTGATTAATTTTTTCTATTTCTTTTTTGTAATTTTGAAAATTATCATCCATCAATAAAACTTTAATATATTATTAGCATCTAATCTATCAGTATTTGAATAAAGAACTTTACCATCTAAAACATTTTTTTTTTTAAAAACTTCTATTATAGTATTTTTTGATGAAAATTTAGCTTTTTGACCTGTATTTGGGTCGACTACCATCATAATTGTATCTTCAGAAGCTTTAAACGGTCTAGCATCTGATTTTTTAACAGCTTGTTTAATAAAATCTTTAAAAATTGGTAATGCAGTTTTTGAGCCAGTTTCATATTTTCCAAGAGGAGTAGGGTTGTCTGAGCCCACATAAACACCCACTAATAGACTTGATGTAAAACCAATAAACCAGGTATCAGTATTTTTGTTTGTTGTGCCAGTTTTGCCTGCAATATTTAATTTTAAGTCTCTAAGTTTTTTTCCTGTACCTCTTTGAACTACTCCTTCTAGTATTGAAGTCATTTGATATGCGGTAGCTGGTGAAAAAATTTGCTTATAGTTATTTTTAATTTTCGGGTAGTCATTACTTAAGTAAGAAATTTTATCACAATCTATGCATAATCGCATGTTATTATTATATATAGTATTACCCTCACTATCTTGAATTCTGTCAATTAGTATTGGCTCAACAAGTTTGCCACCATTTACAAAAGCTGAATAAGCTGATGTTAAATTTAATAGTGTAGTCTCAGCTGAGCCTAATGATACAGATAATAATTCTTCAGGATTTTTATAAATTTTAAGATCTTTTGAAAAATTTATAATTTTTTCGATACCAAGACTCTTAGCAATCCGTACAGTCATTAAATTTCTCGATTTTTCCAATCCAGTTCGAATTGTAGATGGGCCGTAAAACTTTTTTCCATAATTTTCAGGTTTCCACATTTTCAAGTCGTCACCTTGATCTAAAACTAAAGGTGCATCTAGTACTAAAGATGTTGGGGTATAATTATTTTCTAATGCTAATGCATAAACAAATGGCTTAAAGGCAGAACCTGGCTGTCTATTTGCTTGAGACGCTCTGTTAAATTCACTTTTTTTAAAACTAAATCCACCGCTAAGTGCCAAAATCCTTCCAGTGTAAGGATCCATGACAACAATTCCTCCATTAATATTAGGTAATTGTTGTAAGCTAAATTTTTTATCTTTTATTTTTTTTACATATATAATATCTCCAACCTTCAAAAGATTTTTGAATTCTTTTTTAGTCCAAGAAATATCTTTGTATTCTATAACACCTCTAATTTTTTCATCAGTCTCAATTTCAGCTGAAAATTTATTTATTTTTTTTACTATTGCTAATGACCAATCAATCGATTTTTCCAAATCAAATTTTTTTAAATCATTATTCCAATTACTTTTATAAATTTTATTAGTTAATGGTCCTCTCCAACCTTTTCTTTGATCATATAAAATTAGTCCATTTCTCAAAGAGTTTGTAGCAATTTTTTGAAACTCTAAATTAATAGGTGTATTTATATTAAAACCTTGCTTATAAACTTTATCATATGTAAAGTTTTCAATTACATTTTTTCTTACATCTTCAATAAAATACTGGGCATCTTCCAGATAAATTTTTTTATTTTTAACTAATATGATTTCTTGGTTTTTTAATTTCTCATACCATTTAGAAGTTATGTAATTATTATCTAATAAATTTTTTAAAACTAGATTTCGTCTAAACTTTGCAAGCTCAATATCTCTAAATGGATTGTACCTACTTGGGGCTTTAGGTAGTGCTGCTAGTAGAGCAGCCTCTGAATAGTTTAAATCCCTTATTGATTTGTCAAAATATTCTAAACTGGCAGCTGCTACTCCGTATGCTCCACTTCCTAAATATATTTGATTTAGATATAATTCTAAAATTCTTTCTTTAGAAAGAGCTCTTTCTATCCTAAATGCTAAAATTGCTTCTTTTATTTTTCTATTAATACTTACTTCATTTGTAAGTAAAAAATTTTTAGCAACCTGTTGAGTTATTGTTGAGGCACCCTCTAAACGCTTAGAAGAGATAATGTTAGATATATTGTTGACGAATGCTCTCAGCACTCCTTTGGCATCTACACCTGGATGTGAAAAAAAATTCTTATCTTCAGCAGATAAAAATGCATTTATTACATTTTTAGGGATTGAGCTGTAAGGCACAAACACTCTTTTTTCCTTAGAAAAGTCTGCAACTAGCTCGCCCTCTCCTGAGTAAACCTTGCTTGAAACTGGTGGTTTATAATTTTTTAAAAATTTATAGTCAGGAATATCATTTGAGTAAGTCCACAAAACTCCAACTAGAAAAATACCAGTTATAAGAACTATTGATGCTAAAATAAGAAGGATATTCTTTAAAAGATTATGCATTTTAATTCCATTATATCTTGGAATTTGTTAAAGATAAGGCAGAAGAATTAAACAAAATTTATTTAAAATTAAAAAATTTAATGAAATCAACAATTACAATATTATGGAAAAAAATTTATATATCGATGCTTCGCATCCAAATGAGACTAGAGTTGTTCTTAAATCTGGCGAAAATATTGAAGATTACGAATACGAAGGTTTAAAAAATAACCTTATAAAAAATAATATTTATTTAGGTAAAGTAAGTAGAATTGAACCATCTCTTCAAGCAGCTTTTATTGATTTTGGAAGAGATAGGCATGGCTTTCTATCTTTTAATGATATTCAGTCAGATTATTATCAAATACCAAAAGCAGATTTAGATAGAATAAAAGAAGAAGAGGAAAAAGCTAGAGAAGAGCTCTCAAAACAAGTTGAGGCTAAAGAAGAGGAAAATATTGCTGAAGGAAAACTAGAGATTGATGACCCTATTGAAAAAGAAATAGAAAATCAGACAAATGAAAAAGAAATTTTAGATGAAAAGAACAATACTGACGAAGAGAAAGAAAAAAAGAAAGAAAATAATTTTAGGTTTAAAAGATATAAAATTCAAGAAGTTATAAAACCAAATCAGGTCATACTTGTTCAGGTTATTAAAGATGAAAGAGGTCAAAAAGGAGCAGCTTTAAGTACTTTCATTTCAATTGCAGGAAAATATATAGTTCTTATGCCAAATACACCAAAAGGTGGAGGAATTTCCAGAAAAATTTTTAATCCTGCTGACAGAAAAAAAATAAGAACGATTTTAAATGAAATTGAAATTCCAAAAGAAATGGGATTAATAGTTAGAACAGCAGGAAGTAATAAAACCAAAAATGAAATCAATAATGATTTAACAACTCTTGTAAAAACTTGGATTCAAATTAAAAATAACGCAATTAATTCCAATGCTCCATCACTTATTCATCAAGAAAGTGAAATTATTAAAAGAACACTTAGAGACATGTTTGATGACAATACCCACAACATAATTGTAGATGGTGTAGATGGTTATAAAAAAGCGCAGTCATTTATGAAAACAATGATGCCATCTAGTTTAAAAAAAGTAAAAAAATATAGAGGTAAAGTACCTTTATTCATTGAAGAAAATATTGAGCAAAAACTAAATCAAATTTTTGACTCTCAAATTAAACTTAAATCGGGTGGTTATTTAGTTATAAACCCTACAGAAGCGTTAGTATCTATAGATATAAACTCAGGGAGCTCAATAAAGGGTAAAAATGTTGAAAGCACGGCATTAGACACAAATATCGAAGCAACAGAGGAAATTGCAAGACAAATAAAAATAAGAGATTTATCCGGTTTAATTATAATAGATTTTATTGATATGCTTAGTTACGGAAATAGAAGATTAGTTGAGAGGAAACTTAAAGAAAAATGTAGATCAGATAGAGCTAGAATACAAATAGGGAGAATAAGTAACTTTGGTCTTTTGGAAATGTCTAGGCAAAGATTAAGAGAAAGTGCTATTAAGTGGAAAGTTACCTTAACAGACGAGTCTTTCGCACAGAAACTGCTTAAAATTGTTGAATTAAAAGCAGTTTTAAATAAAGCTAAGTTTGTAGAATTAAAAGTTTGTAAAAAAATTTCTGATTTTTTAAAAGAAAACTTTGTTAATGATTTAACTTATTTTGAGAAAAAAAATAAGATGAAACTAGATATAATTAGTGATAATTCATTAATTATACCGGAATATATAATAAATTTTCAAAACAAGTCTAAGAAAACAATAGAATTAGTTGAGTATTTTGAAAAACTAAAAAATATAGAACTTCAAAATAAAGAAGATAAAATAATCATAAATAAAGAAAGTAAAACTTATAAAAAAACTTACAAAAAAAAAAGATTTTATAAAAAATCTAAATAATTCCTTCAGTTGGAGAAGATGGATTTCCCATTACAGTTTTACTTATTCTTCCTGAATTATAAGACTGTCTTCCAGCTACAACTGCATTTTTAAAAGCTAAAGCCATTTCAAATGGTTTTTTTGCTTTTGCTATTGCTGTATTTACTAAAACACCATCACAACCAAGCTCCATTGCAATGGTTGCATCTGATGCTTGACCTAAGCCTGCATCGATAATAACAGGAAGTTTAGTTTGATTTCTAATTATTTGGATATTAATTTTATTTAATATTCCTAAGCCAGAGCCAATCGGAGCTGCTAAGGGCATAATCGCATCTGCACCTGAATTTTCTAATCGTTTTGCCATTAAAGGATCGTCATTACAATAAACCATAACCTTAAATCCCTCTTTAGCAAGAACCTCCGTTGTTTTAAGGGTTTCAATCATATCTGGAAATAGATTTGTTTTATCTCCTAAAACTTCTAGCTTTACCAGCTTCCATCCTCCAATTTCTCTTGCTAATCTTAGAGTTCTTAAAGCATCTTTTGAGTTAAAACACCCTGCTGTATTTGGGAGATAAGTAATTTTTTTTGGATCAATATAATCCATCAAAAGAGGTTTATTTTTGTTTAAAATATTCACACGCCTTACTGCAACTGTCACTATTTCTGCACCAGAAATTTTTATCGCCTTTGCGCATTCTGACATACTTTTATATTTGCCGGTTCCAACTATTAATCTTGACACAAATTTTTTTTTTGCAATTATTAACTTATCTTTTTTCAGTTTATCCTCCTCCAATAAAATGAACTATTTCAATTTTATCATTTTTTTTTAATTTTATATTATTGCTTCTTTTTTTATCAATAATTTCTTCATTTAATTCAATTGCTACTTTTTTTATTGGAATATTAAGATTATTTAAAAGGTCAGACAATTTCGAATTACTCAAAACTGTTTTAATTTTACCATTTACTTTAATTTTTATTTTTTTCATCGTATATAGTTGCTGAATGAATAATAAAATAATTATTATTAATGGTCCAAATCTTAATCTATTAGGTGAAAGAGAACAATCACAATATGGGTCGGATACGTTTAAGCAAATAAAAGAAAAATGCTTAAAAAAATCAAAATTACTTGGTTTAGAAGTAAACTTTACTCAATCAAATTTAGAGGGTGAAATTGTTAGTATAATTCAAGAAGCTAGAAAAGAGTACAATGGAATGATAATTAATGCTGCAGGGTTTACACATACATCAGTTGCAATAAGAGATGCCCTTAGTCTTTTCAAAAAACCAATAATTGAATTACATATATCTAATATTTATAAAAGAGAGGAATTTAGACACAAATCTTTAATAAGTGATATAGCAACTGGAGGTATTTTTGGTTTAGGCACTGAAGGTTATATTTTAGCCATAATTTCTATACAAAAGATCTTAAAAAATGAAAATTGATAAAAAAATCATTAAGGAGTTAAACGAATATTTAGAGGAGTTTAATCTTACTGAAATAGAAATCACTGAGAAAGATACAAAAATTAAAGTCTCAAAAAATATAGCTACTAATATTAATCAACCCTCAATGGTTGAATATAATTCACAAACTGAAAAAAGTAATACAGATAATCGCCAAAATATTAATTATGGTATTGAAGTTACATCTCCCATAATTGGAACTGCTTATCATGCACCTGAACCAGGAGCAAAAAAATTTATTGAGGTAGGTAAAAAAATTAAAAAGGGTGATACCATAATGATCGTTGAGGCAATGAAGACAATGAATCACGTGCCCTCCTCCTCTGATGGAATTGTTAAAGAAATATGTGTTGATGACGGCCAGCCAGTTGAATTTGGTCAAACTCTTATTATTTTAGATTAACTAATGTTTAAAAAAATTTTAATTGCCAATCGTGGGGAAATTGCGGTTAGAATTATTAGAGCTTGTAAAGAATGGGGAATATCTACTGTTGCTGTTCATTCAGATGTTGATCGAGACAGTATGCACGTTAGACTTGCTGACGAGAGTGTTTGTATAGGTTCCCATCAACCACAGAATAGTTATCTCAATATTCCTGCATTAATGTCAGCTATAGAACTAACTAATGCTGAAGCTGTTCATCCTGGTTATGGTTTTCTTTCGGAAAATGCAAATTTTTCAAAAATACTTGAGGAAAATAAAATTAAATTTATTGGAGCTCCCTCTAAATTAATTGCAATGATGGGAGATAAAATTCAAGCAAAAAAAATTGCAAAAGAAAATGGATTACCAGTTATTGAAGGTTCTGAGGGTGGTGTAAAAAATATATCTCAAGCTAAGGAGATTTGTAAAAAAATTGGTTTTCCAGTTTTAATTAAAGCTTCAGGTGGTGGTGGTGGAAAAGGTATGAAAATAGTTTATAAAGAAGAGGAATTTGAAACGTTATTCTCGACTGCAAAATCAGAAGCACAAAAATATTTTGGAAATGACGAGGTTTACATTGAAAAATTTTTTCAAAATCCTAGACATATTGAAGTACAGATTTTAGCTGGCAAAAACAGAGTTGTGCATCTTCATGAAAGAGATTGTTCAGTTCAAAGGAGACATCAAAAACTTATTGAGGAGACACCTAGTCCAGTTTTAAACAACAAAATTAGAAAAGATCTTTTTGAAAAAACAGTAAAAATGGTTGAAAAAATTGGTTATATGGGTGCTGGGACAGTAGAGTTTATATATGAAGATGGAAAATTTTATTTTCTTGAAATGAATACCAGGGTTCAAGTAGAACATCCAGTAACCGAGATGGTTACAGGAATTGATATTATTAAAGAACAAATCTGGATCGCTTTCTCAGGTGAAACAGCATTAGAGCAAAATGATATTAATCCAAGAGGTCATGCAATTGAGTGTAGAATTAATGCAGAGGATGCTAGTAAGAACTTTCAGCCTTCTCCTGGTACTATTGGCATGTGTCATCAACCTTCTGGTTTTAGAACAAGAGTAGATGGGGCTATATATCAAGGTTATAAAGTTACTCCTTATTACGATAGTATGATTTGTAAGTTAATCTGTCATGGTCGAAACAGGTCAGAAGCAATTCAAAGAATGAATAGATCTTTAGATGAATTTGTAATTGAGGGAATTACAACAACTATTCCTTTGCATAAAAAATTATTAAATCACAAGAAATTCATTGAGTCAGACTTTAATGTAGGATGGATAGATAAAGAAAAAATTATTTAATAGCAGCTTACAAGCCAAATATCGTAAACTGGATGATCAAAAGGAGTTATTGATGGGCTAGATGAAAACATCCAGCCATTAAAAACAAATACCTCATCATTATTTATATTATTTAAATCAGTAACTTGTAAATACGCAGTAATTTCTGGATTATCATCAAACTCTGAATTTTTACATTTTAAACTTTTTATAGTTAGATCTTTAAATTTTATAAGATCTCCATTTTTTAATTTTAACAGTGTATTTTTAGAACTTATCTTATCCAAAATTTTAATATCAGTATAAGTGCCCTCTAAATTGCTTTGTGAAAATGCAATTGAGCATAAAAAAAAATAAAAGAAAATTATTAATTTTAATTTAAAATTATTCTTTCCAGCTTGTATATTTTTTTTTGACTCCATCTTTGTTTTTGTTGGGATGGTATGCTTTATCGGTACCAGTCATATTAGATTGATGTGGCTTTTGCCATTCATACTTCTCTAGAACATGTTTTTTTTCTATTTTATTGGGAGTAAAATGTATCCACGAATACCACTCAATTGGAATTTTTGATGCATCAATTGTGTCAGCATATATAACCCATCTTTTTCCTTTTTTACTTTGATAATATTTGTTACCTAGCTCGTCTGAACCAACAAGTTTTCCAAAAAAAATAGTTTTTAATCTAGTTCCAAATGTATCTTGATTCCACCAAATGAAAATTTTTTTAAAAAGTGTCAACATTTTTATTTTTTATTTTTTCAATTAAAAATTGTAAAATTTAAATTAGACTAAAATTTGAATAAGTATATAAATTAAATGATTCATTATTCAAATTAATTTTAAATTGAGGTCAAATGTCAAAATATCTAGTTGAAACTTATTACACGTGTACTTTCAAAGTAAATCATTACTTAGATGATATAAATGAGACAGAGTTAAAAAACTTAGAAAAAAGGGATGATGGGAAATTCGAAGTTTTAGAGGTTAAATTGGATAATAGAAAGACTAAAAGTCTCGATATAAAAAATAATAAAGTTTTAGAAAATAAAAATATAGAAATAATAGACAACAGTGAAAAGGTCAATCCAATTGGTAAAGAAAACATAATTACAAATCTAAATAAGGCTTCTGATAGAGGTGGTAAGAGATTTAGTATGCCGGATAGAAGAAAGGGATATATACAAAAAGCAACTATTGGAGATCATAAAGTTTATCTACATACTGGAGAATATGAAGATGGAAAAATTGGAGAAATATTCATAGATACAAGTAAAGAAGGTGAACTAGTAAAAGCATTAATGAACAACTTTGCGATTGCAGTTTCTTTAGGACTTCAATATGGAGTTCCTTTAGATGAGTTTATAAGTGCATTTGTTGATACAAAATTTGAGCCTTCAGGCAAAGTTTTAGGAAATGACAGAATATTAAGTGCTACATCTATTTTAGATTATATTTTTAGAGAACTAGCAATTTCTTATCAAAATAGAGAAGACCTTGCTCACACACCATCTATTGGTGGAAACGAAACCGGTGTTTCTGATGGGCAGAATTCAGAGGATCAAAATCAACTATTAAAAATTGTTAAAGATATCACAAGTAAAGGATTTGTAAGAAATAATTACAAAAAAAATCTTGTAGATTTATCTGATGTTAAAATTAGCTTAAAAGGTAAAAAATAGTTTTTTAATTTTTTGTCTTTAAAGAAAGATTTAATTCTTTTAACTGTTCTTGGTTAATCTCTGATGGTGCATTCATCATCAAATCTTGAGCATTTTGATTCATTGGAAACATCGTCACTTCTCTAATATTTTTTTCATTAGCTAGGAGCATTACAATTCTATCTATTCCAGGGGCAATTCCCCCATGTGGTGGTGCACCGTAACTTAACGCGTTTATCATTCCACTAAATTTTTCATCTACCTCTGATTTGTTGTATCCTGCAATTGAAAAAAGTTTGTACATAAGATCGGGTTTATGATTTCTTATTGCCCCAGAGGATAACTCTATACCGTTACAAACTATGTCATATTGGTAAGCAAGAATATCAAGAGGATTTTCAAAATCTTTTTCTTTAAGATTTCCCTGTGGCATAGAAAATGGGTTATGACTAAATTTTATCTTTTTTGTTAAATCGTCTTTTTCGAACATAGGGTAGTCAACGACCCAGCAGAAAGCAAAAGTATTATCATCAATTAGATCTAAATCTTTTGCAATTTTATCTCTCGCTAGTGCTGTTATTTTTTCTAAATCATTTTGCTTTCCACATGCCATAAAAATACTATCTCCCACCTCAGATTTAGTAATTTTCATTATTTCTAGTAGTGCCTCTTCAGAAAAAAATTTTCCTATTGGTCCTTTGGCTGAGATTTTATTATCTTTTTCAAAAGTAAAGTAAGCTAATCCTGAAGCACCCTGATCTTTGGCCCATTTATCAATATTATCAAAAAAACTTCTAGGTCTATCTTTTGTATTTTTAGTCGAAATAGACCTTACTTTAGAACCTAATTTTACTAATTTTTTGAAAATTTCAAATGAAACATCCTCTCGACTAAATATTTCTGTAATATCTTTTATAATAAGAGGATTTCTTAAATCTGGTTTATCACTTCCATAATTAAGCATTGCTTCGGAATATGGAATCCTCGGAAATACATCATACATAAGTTTTTTATTGGAAAATTTTTTAAAAGTGTTGACCATTAGTTTTTCCACAATTTTAAATACATCTTCTTGTTCTACAAATGACATTTCCAGATCCAGTTGATAAAATTCACCTGGACTTCTATCAGCCCTAGCATCCTCATCTCTAAAACAAGGTGCTATTTGAAAATATTTATCAAAACCAGATACCATTATTAATTGTTTAAATTGTTGTGGAGCTTGAGGTAATGCATAAAACTTTCCTGGATTTAGACGACTAGGAACAAGAAAATCTCTAGCTCCTTCAGGACTAGAAGAAGTTAAAATTGGTGTCTGAAATTCTAAAAAACCTAAGTTTGTCATTTCACTCCTAATGTGGGAAATAACTTTAGATCTTAAGATGATATTCTCATGAATTTTTTTTCTTCTTAGATCTAAAAATCTGTATTTTAGTCTTATTTCCTCTGCGTATTCCTGATCACTAAAAACAGGCATTGGTAATTCTTTACATGTTCCTAATGTTTCATAATCAGATATTGCGATCTCAATTTCACCAGTCTCAATGTCTTTGTTTTTAGTGTCATTAGAGCGATTTACAACTTTGCCACTTACCTTAATTACAGTCTCTAGCTGTGTCTTTTCCAGCTCTGAGAAATTTTTATTTTCTTTATCAATTATACACTGTGTAATTCCATAATTATCTCTCAGGTCAATAAAGAGTAAATTTCCATGATCTCTTCTTTTATTTATCCATCCAGAAAGGGAGACATTTTTACCAACATCACTCTTTCTTAACTCGTTACATTTATGTGTTCTGTACTTACTCAACTATTCTCCTAAAGCCTCTTTTATAATTTTAAAGTCAATTGGTTTCTTTCTTTTTAAACTAATTTCGTCGATTTTATATATGAAATCAGATATTTTACCATAAGATCTACTGATCCTTTTAATAATAAAATCTATTAATTTTTTATCAATTAAGATCTGACGATCAGATAAATTTTTTAATATTAAAGCATACATCAAATCATCTTCAGGTTTTTCTATCATTGATAAAAGAAAGTTTTTGGACCTAGAATTCAGATCGTCCAATTTAAATTTAAACTCTACAATTGGTTTAACAGAAGTAATTATCAGATATTTGTTATCCTGTTCGATAGTATTAATTATTGTAAATAATAAATTTTCGTCAATACGCTCTAATAAATCTTCAATAATAATATTTTCATACAATTTCATTTTCTTTAAGAAAGTATTATCAATTTTATCTGCTGAGATTTTAATACCTTTAAAATTTTGAAGAAAAATATTTATTAAGTGTGATTTTCCAGAAAAATTTTCTCCACTTAAATTGACAAAGTTTTTTTCCCATTTTGGCCAGCTATTCAAAAGTTTAAATGAATATTCATTACTTTTAGAAACATAAAAATCTTGATCTT
>CABZJV010000017.1 GCA_902526115.1 uncultured Pelagibacteraceae bacterium | reverse complement strand
TTTAGAAAATATTTTAAAAAAATATCTGAACGTTACGAATTTTATTTGGTTAAATAAAGGAATTGAGGGTGATGATACACATGGACATATAGATGATATTACAAGATTTGTGTCCGAAAACACAATTATGACAGCAATTGAAATGAATAAAAAAGATAAAAATTATTTTAATTTAAAAGAAAATTATGAAACTTTAAGACGAGCAAAAAATTTAAAAGGGAAAAAATTTCGAATTATTAAAATTCCAATGCCAGAGCCAATATATATTGATAATACAAGAGTGCCTGCAAGTTATCTTAATTTTTATATAGCTAACAAAATAATTCTTTTACCTATTTTCAAAGATAAGAATGATAAAAAAGTAATCTCAATTTTTAAAAAATTTTTTAAAAAAAAAAAAGTTGTTCCAATTAATTGTAGAGAGTTAATTTGGGGTTTTGGTGCTATTCATTGTATGACACAACAAGAGCCAGAGATATTTTTAAGCAGGTCTCAAAGTTCCTAGCAGCAATCTAAAAGGTATCAACATTATTAATGCAACAAATATTTTAACTGCTAAATCTCCTAAGGATAAGGTAACCCACGGAACACCTGTTGCATAAAAAGAAATTGAAAAGAATAAAAAAGTATCAACAGTAGATCCAATAAATGAAGATGTCAGTGGTGCTATAAACCATTTTTTACTTCGTAATTGATCAAATATTTGAACATCTAAAAGTTGAGCAACTAAAAAAGCAGTTCCTGATCCAATTGCTATTCTTACTGAAATTAAATCTGTAAAATTAGTTGAGAATAATAGGGTAAAACTAATTCCAATCGCAAAGCCAATATAAACAATTTTTCTAGCAACTAACTTTCCATAAGATCTATTTGCTAAGTCAGTTATTAAAAAAGCTACTGGGTAACTAAATGCTCCATAAGTTAATATCTCTTCCAGCCCATAATATTTAATTGGGAATTGTACTAAGTAATTTGAGGATAAAACAACCACTCCCATTAAAAATGAGAGAAACAAAAATAATTTATTCATCATGCAGATTTAGCTAAGGGTTTTTTCTTGAAAGGAGATTTAATTAAAATACCTTTTTTTAATTTTTTAAGTCTTGGAGACAAGTTCTTGTTTTTTACAGTTTTTAAATAATCGTCAAAACTACCTTTTTTATCAACTGATCTAACTCCAGCATTGCTTACTGTTAATTTCAGACTTCTTTTCATCAGCTCACTAGTAAACTTTACTTTCTTGAGGTTAGGTAAAAATCTTCTTTTAGTCTTATTGTTAGCGTGACTAACATTATGACCTTTCATAGGAATTTTACCAGTGAGTTCACATTTTTTTGACATAATAACAGTGCCTATATAAGGTTAGATGTTGGTGGCGTCAAGTTTAATAGAATTAAGAAAGAGTTTTATTTCCTATAATTTCATTAAAATTCTTAATACCATCTCTAGTCAATAATTTTTTTAGGTCTTTTTTAATAATACTCGCTATATTTGGACCTTGAAACACCATGCCTGTATATAGTTGAATATAATCCGCACCTAATAAAAACTTTTCATAGGCTGATTGACCTGAGTCTACCCCTCCTACGCCAATGATCTTAATTTTACCTTTTAACAAATTATAGAACTTATTTATTAAGATATTTGATTTTTTCTCAATAGGTTTTCCAGATAATCCTCCTTTTTGATATCTTTGAATATTTTTTAAAATTTCTCTAGATGTCTCTGAGGTATTTGAAATGATTATTCCACTTATATCATTTTCTAAAAGAATTTCTGAAATGAGATTTATTTGATTTTCGTCTATATCAGGTGAAATTTTTACCACTATTGGAATATTTGTTTCTAAATTTTTCTTTTTCTCTGAAACAGATTTAAGTAAATCTTGTAATTTTCTTTCATCGTGAAAATTTCTTAAGTTTTCAGTATTAGGTGATGAAATGTTAATAGTAATATAATCTGCAACTTCATGGAATTTTTCAATTCCTATTAAATAATCATTTATTCTATTATCAGAGTCTTTATTGGGACCAACGTTTATTCCTAGCACTCCCAGTTTATTGTTTGATTTAATCCTATTTAATACAGCATCTGAACCCTGATTGTTAAAGCCTAATCTATTTATCAAAGCTTGATCTTCTACTAACCTAAAAACTCTAGGCTTGCTATTTCCATATTGTTTTAAAGGTGTGATTGTGCCAACTTCTACTAATCCAAATCCTAACTTAAATAAAGGGTTGTAAACCTCCGCATTCTTGTCAAAACCTGCTGCTATCCCTATAGGATTGTTTAACTCTTTATTAAAAATTTTAGTCTTGAAAATAGGGTCATTTTTATGCTCATCAAAGATATTTGCAACTAGGTTGAGTTTAAGCGACTGTATTGCTAAAAAGTGAGCTCTTTCAGGATCTATTTTAAATATTAAAGATCTTAAATTTGAAAACATTATTTTAATTTATTCGTTATAAGCTCTTTAGTTTCGTTTACACCAAAAAAACTTATGAAAAAACCCATTCTTGGGCCATTTTCGTCACCAAAAACAACCTCGTAAATTAATTTAAACCAGTCTCTTAGTTTATCAGCGTAGCCATTTTCTTTACCAGCTGAATAAATTAAAGTTTGGATATCTTCAGGTGACATTCCATCATTACATTTTTCTAAAGTTTTAATTAAAGCTAGAAGGGCTTTTTTTTCACTTTCGTTTGGCTTCTTATATTTTTTTTGTGATTTAATTACATCGTTAAAATATTTAATTGCATATCCAACTAATCCATCAAAGATTGGAGAATTTTCTTCTTGGATATTTGGTTTATATTTTTTAACAAATTTCCAAAGCAAATTCTTACTATCTGCATTGCTTGTTTCAACTAAGTTGAGCAACATCGAAAAGGTCATAATCATTTCTTCAGTTGGGATTTTGCCTTCATGAACATGCCAGACCGGATTCATTATCAGTTGCTGATCTGTTTGTTTTTTTGATTTTTCAATGTTATCTAAATATTCATCTACAGCCTTTGGAACAATTTCCTTATATAGTTTTTTTGCTCTTTTTGGGTTTTGATACATATATAAAGATAAACTTTCTGGAGATGC
The DNA here is from genome assembly GCA_902526115.1 of uncultured Pelagibacteraceae bacterium. Lineage (GTDB taxonomy): Bacteria > Pseudomonadota > Alphaproteobacteria > Pelagibacterales > Pelagibacteraceae > Pelagibacter. The sequence continues at coordinate 13,539 of CABZJV010000017.1, read as the reverse complement.
ATATTTTAACCATTGATCTATAGAAATTCCATTTCCCTTCGATTTAGAAATCTTTTCACCTTTTTCATCTAAAAATAATTCATATGCAAAACCAGAGGGATTTTTTTTACCAAGTAAGTTTATAATTTTTGTAGACAATATCGCACTTTCTATTAAATCTTTACCATACATTTCAAAGTCAATATCAAGAGCATACCATCTCATGGCCCAATCAACCTTCCATTGAAGTTTACAGTTCCCGTCAAGAATACTTTTTTCAAGTTTTTTACCATTGTTATCAAAAATTATTTGAGATTTTTCTTTATTAATTTCTACAACCGGTATTTCAAGTACATGCCCAGTATCTGGACATATTGGCAAAAACGGACAGTAAGTTTTTTGACGTTCTTTACCTAGAGTTGGGAGTATAATATTCATTATACCATCATAATTATCTAAAATTATTTTTAACGTTGGGTTAAAGTATCCAGTTTTGTACAATGCTGTTGAACTTTTAAAACTATACTTAAAATTAAAACTATTTAAAAAATCCTTTAGCATTTTGTTATTGTGTTCACCAAAACTATTAAATTTTTCAAATGGATCTGGAACCTCAGTTAGTGGTTTATGAAGATTTTCCTGCAGTAATTTTTGATTAGGAATATTCTCTGGAACTTTTCTTAAACCATCCATATCGTCTGAAAAAGTTATAATTTCAGCAGGTAAATCTGTTAATTGCATTAATGCATTTACTATCATGGAGGTCCTTGCAACCTCTCCAAAAGTACCTATGTGAGGTAAACCGCTCGGTCCGTACCCGGTTTGTAATATGATTTTTCTTTTTTTTTCTATGAACGATTTTCTTTCTCTCAGCATTTTTTTTGCCTCCACAAAAGGCCAGGCACTGGTTTTGTCTAAAACTTCTTTTTTAATCATGAATTATTCTTTTAAAATCTCAAATTTGTGATTTTATTAATTCTTATAGAGTTGAAATTTATTTACCATAAAATAATGTTCTTTCAAAATGTCTAATTATAAAACGGTATTTTTTACACTTGGAATTTTACAAATAATCTTAGGGGTGTCTATGTTTGTCCCTATAATTGTACAATTTATTTATTCAGAAATTGACTCTTCTTTTTTTGGTGCATCAATTGTGACCATAGTTTTTGGAGCACTTTTTTTTTTTAACAAATATTGATCATGATAGAAAAGTTAATTTACAACAAGCCTTCTTATTAACCTCTTTATCTTGGTTGAGTATTGCAGTTTTTGGTTCTTTACCTTTCGTTTTTTCGTCTATGGAAATGTCAATTACAGATGCTTTTTTTGAGAGTATGTCAGGCATTACTACAACAGGCTCAACAATAATATCTAGTTTGGAAAATGCTCCTAAAGGTATTCTCTTGTGGAGAGCCATTTTGCAATGGTTAGGAGGTATAGGTATAATTGTTATGGCTATCACACTCATGCCAATAATGAATGTTGGAGGAATGCAATTATTTAGAATTTCCAGTAATGACTCATCAGAAAAAATACTTCCAAAATCTAAGGAAATTGCATTAAGATTAATTTATATTTACTCTGCTTTAACAGCTGTTTGCGCAATTAGTTATTGGATTTTTGGAATGGGAAAATTTGATAGCTTAACCCATTCAATGACAACAATAGCAACAGGAGGGTTCTCAAATTATAATCAATCTATTGGTTATTTTAATAGTGTTTATATTGAGATTTCATCTATGGTGTTTATTATTTTGGGAAGTATTCCGTTTATTGCTTATATTAAATTTTTAAATGGAAATAAAAAAATATTTTCAAATGATACCCAAATTAAATCTTTTTTAAAAATTATAATTTTATCAATACTAGTTTTATGTTTTTATTTATTTTTTACTAGAAATGAAAACTTTTCTTTAAGATCTATATTTTTCAATACTATTTCTATTTTAACTGGGACTGGTTATGTAAATGCTGAATTTGATAGCTGGGGGAGTTTTCCAATAACTATTTTTCTTGCATTAATGTTTATTGGTGGGTGTGCTGGATCAACTACTTGTGGAATTAAGATTTTTAGAATTCAAATTCTTTATCTTTTTATATTAAATCAACTTAAAAAAATTATTTATCCAAAAGGAGTCTTTTTAATAAAATATGATCAAAATTCAGTAGATGACAGATTTATAGCATCAATTATATCTTTTATATTTTTTTATTTTGTAATTTTTTTTGTTTTAGCTGCTTTATTATCCTTAACTGGTCTTGATTTCATTACTGCCCTTTCTGGAGCTGCAACGTCCATTTCAAATGTTGGTCCAGGTTTAGGCCCAATAATTGGGCCGAATGGAGATTTTTCATCATTACCAGATATATCAAAATGGATTTTAACCGTTGGAATGATTTTAGGTAGACTTGAGTTATTTGCAATACTAGTATTGTTCTTACCATCTTTTTGGAGAAACTAAATGATTGAGGTAAAAAAACAAAGATTAGCTGAAACTTTTTCTATTTATTATGACAAAAGAATGTTGAGAATTCTTTTGTTGGGTGCCATCTCAGGTTTTCCATGGGTTTTAATTGCAAGCAGTTTGAGTCTTTGGTTAAAAGAAGAAGGTCTAAGCAGGTCTACAATTGGTTGGGCAGGATTAATCTTTGGTGTATACGCTTTTAATTACTTGTGGGCTCCAATTATCGATAGAATTCAAATACCTTACTTAACAAAAAAATTAGGTCATAGACGAGGATGGATAGTCTTAATGCAAATTATTATTTTGCTATGTCTAGTAGTTTGGAGCGCAATTAATCCAACAGAAAATTTAGTTCTATTAATAAGTGTAGGATTAATTATTGCTATAGCCTCAGCTACTCAAGATATAACTGTCGATGCATTAAGAATTGAACAAATTAATGAAAATGAGGGAAAATCTATGGCAGCTGGTGCTGCAATGGCTGTTGTAGGTTGGTGGACAGGTTATAAATTAGGTGGTGTTGTTGCATTGTTTACTGCTGAATTTTTTGAAAATTTAGGTGTAACTGACTATTGGCAAGCTACATTTTTAATTTTAGGAATTTTAATTATCTTAATGAACATAGGTTTAATGTTTGTTAATGAGCCCATTGAAACAAATAGACAGGCTAAGCAAAGAGAAACGGACCAACTAATTGGAAAAAAACTTGGATCTAATAATTTGATAACAAACTTTATTGCATATATTGCAGGAACTATTGGCGGGCCCATTATCAGCTTTTTTAAAAAAAATGGTTTTGCTATCGCAGCTGGAATTTTAGCATTTGTTTTTTTATTTAAAATTGGTGAAGCTTTTATGGGGAGGATGTCTATTGTTTTTTATAAAGAAATTGGATTTTCAAAAGGACAAATCGCAATTTATTCTAAAGGACTTGGTTGGATTACAACGGTAATGTTTACATTATTGGGTGGTTTAATGGCTATGAGAGCAGGAACAATAAAAACTATGTTCTTTGCTGGAGGCTTAATGGCTATAACAAATCTTTTATTTGCCGTTTTGGCTTGGACAGGAAAATCAGAAATTTTATTTGCATTTGCTGTAATTGCGGATGATATTACTGCAGCATTTGCAACAGTGGCTTTTGTCGCCTTTATTTCTTTATTAGTAGATAGAACTTATACTGCAACTCAATATGCATTGCTTGCATCAATAGGTACTGCAGGAAGAACTACTTTGGCATCATCATCAGGTGCGTTGGTAGACTGGCTAAACGGAGATTGGGGAATATTTTTTATTTTAACAACAATTATGGTCATTCCTTCTTTGATTTGTTTGTGGTTTATAAAAAATAAAATTAAAATTGGTGAAAAATAATTTTTACTTTAGAGGAAGTTTTTCAAACATTTATAAAAGGCCTCATAGTTCATCTGAGGTAACATCTCAAATAATATATGGTGAAAAATTTAAAATTCTTACTAAAAATAAAAATTGGATAAAAATTAAATCTACATATGATAATTATATTGGATACATTAAAAATAAGCAGTATATCCAAAATTTTAATCCAAAATATAAGATAAATGTATTAAAGGCAAAAATTTATACAAAACCTAACTTTGCCTCAAACAGTTACCTTCCTCTAGGATCCAAATTGAGTGTAGAAAAAGAAAACAAATTTTATATAAAAATTGATAAAAAAAGGTGGATCAAAAAAAAAGATGCTAAAGTAATCTCTCACAAGGAAAAAAACTTTGTTAAATTTTTTACAAAATTTCTTAAGGTAAATTATAAATGGGGAGGAAAGACTTATAAAGGTATAGATTGTTCAGCTTTATTACAAATTTTTTTTTATTATAATAATTTATTTTATCCAAGAGATACAAAAGATCAAATAAAATACTCCATAAAAAAAATATCAAAAAAGTTTAAAAAGGGAGATATTATTTTTTGGAAAGGTCACGTTGCAATTTGCATAAATTCTAAACAATTAATTCATGCGTATGGCCCAGAAAAAAAAGTGCTTATCATGCCAATTAAAAAAACAATCACTAGGATACTTAACACAGCACATCTCAAAGTCAGAAGAATTTCTAAAATAAAATTTTAACTTCTACCAAAGTCTGGTTTGTCTATATCTTGTTTTAATTTAATAATTTTAGATCTTACTCTTTTAGTTTGAGTCAATTTTTTTAGTATTGATTTGTTATTTCTTAAATTAATATCTTTTTTGAATGCTGTTAGATTTTTGATGAATAGATCAATAGCTTTTGAAATATTATTTCTATTATTAAAAAAAATATCTCTCCACATAATTTCATTTGAAGCAGCTATTCGGGAAAAGTCTCTTAAGCCTCCAGCACTAAACTTAATTAAGTCATAGTTTTGTTTTTTTTCAAAATCTTGTGCTGATTTTACTAAATTATATGCAATTAAATGGGGTAAATGACTAGTTATAGAAAAAATTTTATCATGCTTTTCCGTTGTCATAACAATAACTTTTGATCCCATTTTTTTCCAAAAATTATTTAAAATATTTAAGTGACTTTTTTTTGTGTTTTTTTCTTTGATTAAAATACACCAACGATCTTGAAACATATTTTCCTTGCCATGCTCTGGACCACTTACTTCAGAGCCTGCAATGGGATGGCTTTGAGTCCAATGGATATTTTTTTTCAAAAACTTTTTTATAAGCTTAGAGGTCTCTATTTTAGATGATCCTATATCTGTAATTAATGTTTTGGAGGATATTAAATTATTTATCTTCAAGATAAGATTTTTATATTCGCTCATTGGAGTACAAAAAATAATAAGATCAGAATTAATCACTCCCTTATCAATCTTATCGATAACAATACCTGGAAGTTTTAATTTTTTTATTTTTAAAATATTTGATTTGGATTTTTCATAAATAAATATTTTTTTAGCAATTTTTTTTTTATGAATACGTCTCAATAGTGAGGATCCTAATAAACCACATCCAATTATTAAAATATTTTTCATTTAATTTAATATTCTTTTTACAGCATTCATAAACTTTAAATTTTCTTCATTAGACCCTATTGTTAATCTCAATTTATTTTTTATACCGTAGCCATCCACTGTCGATCTTAAGATTATACCTTTTTGTTTTAATTTTTCGTACAGATATTTTGCTGAAATTTTACTTCGATCAAAATTTAAAAATAAAAAATTTGCTGAAATCTTATTTGTAGAAATATTGTAAATTTCAAGAAATTTTTTTAATTTATTTGCATAAAATAAGTTATGCTTAATAGATTTACTTATAAATTTTTTGTCTTTCAGAGACTCGGCGGCTGCTAACTGTCCTATACCATTTACATTAAAAGGTGGTTTAATCACATTTAAAGTATCTATTATTTTTTTTGATCCATATCCCCATCCTACTCTCAAAGAAGCTAATCCAAACATTTTTGAAAATGTTCTTAATATAAAAACGTTATCTCTGTTTCTAAACAAATCTAAACCTGAAGTATAATCTTTATTTGCCATATATTCTGAATATGCATCATCAACTACGAGTAAAATATTTTTATTTAATTTATTCCTAAGTTCTAATATTTCCTTTTTTGTTAAATAGGTTGCAGTAGGATTATTGGGATTGGCAATGAACACCATTTTAGTTTTTCTCGAAATCTTTTTTAAGATCTCTTTTGTTGACACTTTAAAATTTAGCTCTTTTGCAAATAAAACCTTAGCACCAACAATTTTTGCATATATTCTGTACATCAAAAAACTATATTCTGGAACTATTACTTCATCTTTTGGATTTAAATAGAGTTGACACAACATTTGGATTACTTCATCAGACCCTGCGCCACAAATAATTTTATTAAAATCACAATTATATTTTTTTGAAATTGCTTTCCTTAATACCTGAGACTTTCCATCAGGATATTTATCTAAAATCATTTTTTTATTTGATATCAATCTCTTGGCCATGGGGCTAATCCCAAGCGCGGACTCATTTGCTGATAGTTTTATAACCTTTTTAAGTTTTCTTACCTTTGACTTACCAGGTTTGTAAGCTTCAATTTTAAATTTTTTGAATTTTGGAGTAACCATTTTTTTAATTTTATGAGCTCTTTATAGATAAAATTACAAATTTTTATAGAGAATAAGACAATTTTTAAAAAAATTGACATAATAAATAACTTCTAGTACAAAATTTACGCGCTGATTTAACTGAATTGCGAGCGCATAAAAAAAACCGCTAAAATAGTTTTTTTTCTCACAATTCAATAAGTAGCTTTACTATGAATATTGAGAATAATATTAAAACCTTGTTTGTAAAAAAACCTTTAAAGTTGGATTGTGGAAAAACTATTGATAACTTCCCAATAGCATATGAAACCTATGGTTCATTAAATGAAAAAAAAGATAATGCCATACTAGTTTTTCATGCTTTAACAGGAGATCAATTTGTCACTGGGTTAAACCCAATAACGAAAAAAGAAGGTTGGTGGTCTTATGCAGTTGGACCTGATAAGGCAATTGATACTAAAAAATATTTTGTTATTTGCTCAAATGTAATAGGTGGATGCATGGGTTCATTTGGACCAAGCCATATTGATCCTCATACTGGGAAAGTTTTTGGTACAAATTTCCCTATTTTAACTATTAACGATATGGTGAATGCCCAATTAAATTTACTTGATCATTTTGGAATAGATAAACTTTTTTCTATCGCTGGTGGTTCAATGGGAGGTATGCAAGTACTTCAATTTATTAGTAATTTTCCAGATAAATCTAAAACAGTAGTACCAATTGCATGTACTTCCAGTCACTCGGCTCAAAATATCGCGTTTAATGAATTAGGAAGACAAGCAATAGCTGCTGACAGTAATTGGAAAGATGGAACTTATTCTTCTAACAATACAAATCCAAACAAAGGTTTGGCTGTTGCCAGGATGGCAGCTCACATAACTTACCTATCAAAAAAAGGTCTTCAAGAAAAATTTGGGAGAAAACTTCAAGAAAGAGAAGATGTAAAATTTGGTTTTGATGCTGATTTTCAAATAGAAAGTTATTTAAGATATCAAGGTTCAGTATTTGTCGATAGATTTGATGCAAACAGCTATCTCTATATTACAAGAGCAATGGATTATTTTGATTTATCAAAACAATTCTATGGTAATTTATCAAATGCTTTCAAAGCAACGAAGGCAAAGTTTTTTATAATGTCTTTTACATCTGATTGGCTTTACCCAACTCAAGAAAATAAGGATATTGTCATTGCCTTAAATTCTATTGGTGCAGATGTAGGTTTTGTGGAAATTAAATCTGATAAGGGTCACGACTCCTTTTTATTGGATGTTCCAGACTTTTTAAGTGCACTTAAAAACTTTTTAGATAAATCTTATTTGGAAAATTAATTATGAAAAATGAATTTCAAGTAATAGCAGAATTAATTGAAAATGATAAAAAAGTGCTAGATGTTGGTTGTGGAGATGGAATTTTAATGGATTTTTTAAAAAAGAATAAGAATACTAATATTAGAGGATTAGAGATATCAAAAAGTAAAGTCCAAGAGTGCATCGCTAAAGGATTAACAGTGATTGAGGGAAATGCAGAAAAAGATCTAAAACAATTTCCAGACAAATCATTCGACTATGTTGTTCTAAGTCAAACTCTCCAGGCTTTTTTAGATCCTGAGCTAGTTATAAAAGAACTTTTAAGAGTTGGAAAAAAGGCGATTGTAACTATTCCAAATTTTGGTTATTGGAAAGTAAGATTACATTTACTGTTAAAAGGAACAATGCCAATTACTAAAAGATTGCCAGACGAATGGTACAATACTCCTAATGTTCATATGTGTTCAATTATGGATTTTTTTCACTTTGTAAAATCAAAAGACATTAAAATTTTTAAATCATTAGCTGTAAGCAATGAGAATGTATCGATAATAAAAGATAGTAATTTGCCGATCAAAAATCTTATTGCAGACCTAGGAATATTTTTAATAGAGAAATAAAATGAAAGTAGAAATAATTTCATGTCTCCAGGATAATTATAGTTATTTAATTATTGACGAAACTAATAATTTGGCATGTGTTGTTGATCCAAGTGAGGCTCAACCAATAATTAATTTCCTTAAAAATAAAAATATTAATTTAAAATATATTTTAAATACTCATCATCATTTTGACCATATTGGAGGAAATATAGAATTAAAAAAAAAATTTAACAGTATTGTTGTTGGCTATAAGCATGACTCAGAAAGAATTCCAGAAATTGATATATGTCTAGAAAATAATGAAATATGGAAAAGTGATAACTTTGAAGCCAAAATAATTCATGTGCCTGGTCACACCAAAGGTCATATTTGTTTTCATTTTTATAATGAAAAATTACTCTTTACCGGAGATACACTTTTTTCACTTGGTTGTGGTAGGATTTTTGAAGGCACATATGAACAAATGTTTAATTCCTTAAACAAAATTAAGGCTATGCCCCTTGATACTCAAATTTATTGTGGTCACGAATATACTCTTAATAACTCAAAATTTTGTATTAAGCATGACTCTGAAAATTTAAGTCTTAAAAAAAAAATACATAATATTGAAATGAAACTGAATAATAGCTTACCCACAGTTCCATCTACACTTAAAGAGGAATTGGATTGTAATATTTTTCTAAGAGCAAAAGATGTTAAAACCTTTTCAAAACTGCGAGATTTAAAGGATAATTTCTAACTAATTCGGCTTGACTAAAACTTAGCTACAACTATATTGCGGATATTTAATAAAATCATACTATGTCTTACGCAGTAATAAAAACAGGTGGAAAACAATACAAAGTGAGGTCTGGAGAAATCCTTAAAGTAGAAAAGTTACCACATTCTAAACCTGAAACTAAAATCGAATTTAATGAAATCCTAGCATATGGGGATGATAAATCTATTGAGGTTGGATCTCCCCATGTTGCTGGAGCAAAAGTGGAAGCTAATTTAATTAAAAATAGTAAAAATAGAACGATACTAATTTTTAAAAAAAGGAGAAGACACAATTCAAGAAGAAAAAATGGACATAGACAAGAGTATTCTATGATAAGAATAAATAAAATTTTTTCAAAAGATGGTAAAGTTTTGTCTGAAGCAGAAAAGATTTCTAAAACACCAAAAAAAGAAGAGAATAAAGAAGCAGCAAATAAATAAGATAAGGTAAAATATGGCTACAAAAAAAGCAGGTGGATCATCAAGGAACGGACGAGATAGTGCTGGGCGAAGATTAGGTGTTAAAAAATATGGTGGTGAAACAGTTGTACCAGGAAACATAATTGTAAGACAAAGAGGAACTAAAATTTTTCCTGGTGAGAATGTAGGTATGGGCAAAGATCATTCTATTTTTTCGGTAATTAAAGGTAAAGTTGTATTTAAAAAATCAAAAGCAGATAGAACTTTCGTTTCAGTAAAACCTAATTAATAGTACAACCAAAGTAAATGTTGTATTATGAAATTCCTAGATCAAGTAAAAATTTATATTAAAGCTGGTAATGGAGGAGATGGATCCCCAAGTTTCAGAAGAGAAAAGTATGTTGAATTTGGAGGTCCAGATGGTGGAGATGGCGGTAAAGGTGGGTCAATAATTTTAAAGTCTGAGGAAAATTTAAATACCTTAATTGATTATCGATATCAGCAACATCATAAAGCAGAAAGAGGTGAAAATGGTGCAGGACAAAATAGGACTGGAAAAAGTGGAAATGATTTGTTTCTAAAAGTTCCTCTAGGGACACAAGTCTTTGAAGAAGATAATAAGACATTACTTTTTGATTTTAGCAAAAAAGGAGAAGAATTTATTGTGGCAAATGGTGGTAAAGGTGGTCTTGGAAATACCAGATTTAAAAGTTCAACGAATAGAGCTCCAAGGAAGTTTACTAAAGGGACTATTGGGGAGGAATTTACAATTTGGCTACAACTAAAAACAATTGCAGACATTGGTATAATTGGTTTGCCGAATGCAGGCAAGTCTAGTTTGCTAGCCGCACTTACAAATGCAAATCCAAAAATAGCAGATTACAGATTTACTACCTTAAATCCTAATCTTGGCGTTGCTTCTTATGATAATAAAGAAATCACAATTGCAGATATACCTGGTTTAGTCGAAGGCGCACATGAGGGTGTAGGTCTTGGAATCCAATTTTTAAAACACATTGAAAGATGTAAATCACTTTTACATTTAATTGATATTACGAATATTGATCTTAACGAATCTTATAACCAGGTTAAAAATGAATTAAAGAGCTACAGCTCTAAATTATCAGATAAAAAAGAGCTTATAGTTCTTAATAAAATTGATTTAATTGACGAAGATACTGCAAAAGAGGTGATTGATCATTTTTCTAAAAATAAAAAATGTGAGATATTGACTATGACAACTTTAGAAAAAAGTTCTATATCTAAAATAAAGGCTAAACTTTTATCTTATGTATCTTAAAAATTCTAAAATAATTGTTGTCAAAATTGGTTCTTCACTTCTTGTAGATGAAAATAAAAAAATTAGAAAGAAATGGCTAACTAGTTTTGCAAAAGATATCAAAAATTTAAGTTATAAAAATCAAAAAGTTGTAATTGTTAGTTCAGGAGCAATAGCTCTTGGTTGTAAAAAAATGAATTATAATAAAAAAAATATTAAATTAGATCAAAGTCAAGCTATCGCATCTATAGGTCAGATGGAGTTAATGAACTTATTTTCTCGAACATTTGCTAGATTTAAACTTAATATTTCCCAAATCCTTCTTACTCTTGAAGATACAGAAGAAAGAAGGAGATCATTAAATGCAAAAAGAACTTTTGAAAATTTATTTGAATTGGGATTTATCCCAATTGTAAACGAAAATGACACCATAGCTACAACAGAAATAAAATATGGAGATAACGACAGGTTGGCATCTAGAGTTACTCAAATTACTAACGCTGATACTTTAATTCTTCTTTCTGATGTTGATGGACTTTACACAAAAAATCCAAAGGTTTTTAAAGATGCAAAATTAATTAAGAAAGTTAGTGATTTAAAAAAAGATTTAAGCAATGTAAATATTAAGGGTATGAATGAATTTGGTAGTGGAGGTATGCAAACTAAGATTGAGGCTGCAAAAATTTGTCAATTAGCAGGGAGTAGTATGGTCATTGCAAATGGACTTCATAATAGTCCTATAACAAAAATAATTGAAAAAAATAATTGTACCTGGTTTAGTCCTAAGATCTCAAAACTTGACGCAAGAAAAAAATGGATAATAAGTTCAGTAGCACCAAAAGGTGAAATTATTATTGATGATGGAGCCAAAAAAGCACTAAGATCAGGAAAAAGTTTACTAGCTGCTGGAATTAAAAAAATTTCAGGAAAATTTAAAAAAGGCGATCATATAAAAATTTTAGACAAGAAAAATATTGAATGTGCCAGAGGACTAAGTTCATTCACATCTGATGAGATAATTAAAATTATGGGTCATCATTCAAATCAAATTGAAAAATTATTAGGGTATGTTTCTAAATCTGAAGTAATTCATAAAGATGATATGGTGGAAGTTTAAATGATCAAATATATGAATATAGTTGGAACTAAAGCAAGAAGAGCTTTTGAAAAAAAAGTTAACACAATAATTAAGAATAAAGTATTGAGTAAATATGCAGAATTATTGGGTAAAGAAAAAAAATTAATCCTTAAACAAAATTTAAAAGATGTGAATTACGCCAGAAAAATAGGCGTTAAAAATAATTTAATAAGTAGACTGTTGATAAATGAAAATAAATTAAAAGACATTCAAAATTCAATTATTAAAATTTCAAAATTAAAAGATCCAGTCGGTAACACTTTAGAAAAATTGAAAAGGCCTAATGGTTTAAATATTAGTAAAATATCAATACCAATAGGGGTAATTGGAGTTATTTATGAAAGTAGGCCTAACGTAACATCGGATGTAGCTAGTTTATGCTTTAAATCTGGAAATCCAGTAATTTTAAAAGGCGGCTCAGAGGCAATAAATACTAATAGAGTTTTAGCAAAGATTTTTAGAAAAGCACTTAGAATTAATAAAGTTGACGAAAACTTTATCCAATTCATTGATACAAAACAAAGAAGAGTGGTGGATATTATGTTGTCCAGTATGAAAAAATATATTGATGTTATTATTCCACGTGGTGGAAAAAATTTAGTCAAAAGAGTTCAAGATTTATCTAATGTTCCTATTATTGGACACCTTGAAGGACTCTGTCATACATATGTTGATAGAGATGCAAATTTAGATATGTCAAAAAAAATTGTTTATAACGCAAAATTAAGGAATACAAGTATTTGCGGTGCTACAGAAACAATTCTTATTCATAAAAAAATAGTAAAAAATTTTTGTAATCCAATTTTGAGTAGACTAGAAAATAAAAATTGCAAAATATATGGAGATAGAATTTTAAAAAAATACTACAAAGGAAAAATTTTGCCAGCTAAAGAAAAAAATTGGTCTACAGAATATTTAGCACCAGCAGTATCGGTAAAAATTGTAAATAATCTCAAAGAAAGTATTGATCATATAAACAAATATGGAACAATGCATACAGATTGTATAATTACAAATAATAAAGAAACAGCTAAGATTTTTTTAAGAAATGTTAAAAGCTCAATTGCTATGCATAATACATCGACTCAATTTGCAGATGGTGGAGAATTTGGATTTGGTGGAGAAGTAGGAATTTCTACAAATACACTTCCACCAAGAGGACCTGTAGGGTTAAATCAATTAGTTTCTTATAAATATGAAATTACGAGCAAAGGAAAAACAAGAAAATAAATTGAATACTAAAAAAATAAAAATTGGTGTTCTCGGAGGTTCTTTTGATCCTGCGCATAAAGGACACTTGGCAATATCAAAAGAAGCAAAAAAAAGATTTAAACTTCACAATATAATCTGGGCGATAACAAAAAAAAATCCTTTTAAAGCTGAAAGTGAAACAACGGTTTTAAAAAGAATTAAGGAGTGTAAGCGTATAATTGGCTTAAATTCATTTATCAAAGTTAAATTTTACGAAAATATAATTCAATCAAACAAAACTATTGATCTAATTAATCATTTAAAAAAAAAT
>CABZJV010000016.1 GCA_902526115.1 uncultured Pelagibacteraceae bacterium | reverse complement strand
TGACCCACGATGTTGGTGATAGAACCATTGTAATTGTAACTTCTGGAAATCTAGGAACATCTCAAGCTGTATACAAGTCTATTGAGAAAGATTTAAAAAGTACCTCTGGGATTATGAACTTAAATACTTGTAAAGATTTTGACCAGATAGCTTCTTACGTTGGATCACTAAATATTGAACACTCAGCACCTCAAGGTATTAATACTGATAATGTTTTGCTTGGTTCTACTTTTATAGTCGGTGGACAAATTAAGGGTCAACAACATGAATTATATTTGGTTTATTCTCAAGGAAATTATATAAGACCAGCTGACAGCAAGCCTTACCTTGTAATTGGAGAAGTTAAATATGGTAAACCAATTCTCGATAGAGTTATTAAACCAGATGTATCAATTGGGGATGCATCAAGATGCGCTCTCATTTCAATGGACTCCACTTTAAAAAGTGATCTTACAGTTGGACCACCAATCGATTTTGCCGTTTTAAAAAAAGATGCTGATAAACTTTCATCACTTGAATGTTTAAATGTTACTGATGAGACTTATTCAAAAGTGTGTAATCAATGGTCTGATGGAATTTTTAAAGTTTTTGACTCTTTTCCAAGATTTGACTGGGAAAAATAAAATTATTCAACTTTCCAATCAGTTTTAAAGGTAACGTAATTTACTTGTAAACATCTTCTCTCTTTAAGAATTTTCTTTTTTTCCATACCATGCCAGGTATTTGGCCCACTAGTAAAAAGATAACCGTAGTTATTTCTGTAGGGCAAAGTTTTAACTTTCTCTAACTTATCATTATAAAGATCCGTTCCCAAATTTTCAGACTCATTGGTATTATTGACAAATATCAGTCCAGACATAAGTTTTTCTTTAATATCACAATGAGGTTTTAACCAGAATCCCTCTCTGTCACATATTACTTCAACTCTTACATAAGAATTTGATAAATTTTTACCAATCATTTTAGAAATTGTTTCATATATTTCTTTAGATTGTAATTCATTAATAAATTTAACTAAATGTGGAAACTGTGTGGCATTTTCTTTAGATACAAAACATCTAAATTTTATTGCTTTACCTCCAGAGGCAATTCCTTCTCTAAATTCTGCACCGCCTCCATCTATTGCTCTTGTACCATCATATGAAAGATTAAGTTTACCTAAATCGGGAATATCTGCTTTAATTATTTCTTTTATTGAACCCTCACTTAAAGCATTGCTATATTCCCAATGATCGAAGGGAATTTCATGTTTTGTTGAATTATTTTTTATTGAATTTAAAAATGACATTAAGATTGAATTTTTTCTTTTATAAGTTTTGCTACTCTATTAGTTTCATCTAACTTTTCATAGTTCCAAATTTCAACTTCTTCTCCTAAATTTCTTATAATATTCAATCCTCTAAACAGGTCTCTAAATCTTTGAAATCTTTTATCATTTTTTTTTGGTAAAATATTAGCAACATATATTGGTTTACCAGTCAAAGCAGCTTCAGAAATCATTGAGCTTGAGTCACAAGTAACAACTATACTTTCAGAAATTGCGAGTGCTGACAAATACGCTTTTTTATCTACATCCATTATTATAGTATGATTTTCACCAAAAAATTCTTTAGCATAATGAATTATACTAAGTGGTGTTCTCATTGAAGGAACAACTACAAGTTGGAAATTATGCTTTTTTGATAATTCATAAAATATTGAGAAAATATGTTTTATATTTTTCTTTGAGTAATCATAATATTTTGTCGGTCCCCCCAAAATTAAGGCCCATACTTTCCTCTCGTCTTTTTTAATGAAAGAGTTCAGATATTCTTTATTATCTAAAATTCCTTGCTCGGTTAAGTAGTGAATGGCACCCTTAGTATTAATAACGTTCTCCCCTTCTATTGCATCGTGCTCTGGTGCAATAACAAAATCAAAGTGCCTAAAGTCTACTTTTGGATCTTGAATGTGAATATTAAATATTTTTTTATTAGAAATTTTTTTTAAGTGAATAGAAGGAATAACGCTTTTTCTTCCACATGAAATTATTATATCAAAATCTGTTTCATCTATTTTTTTATAAGCGCTTTGAAAGATTGGAGTGAATCTTGGAGGAATAAACTTCCAAATATTATTTGTTTCAACCTTCCAGTGTATAAAATCAATATCAAGAGCTTTAGCTAAGCCCTCTACTTGACTTATCATTCCGTGCATACCTTGTGTTAATAATAAACCTTTTAATTTGGACATTTATTACTATATAGCTTTCATATGAGTCAAAATCCAACTAAACACACAAAAGTGTTAATTATTGGATCTGGTCCAGCCGGATACACAGCAGCAGTTTATGCTGCTCGTGCTATGCTAAATCCTATTTTAGTTTATGGCGCAGAACCAGGTGGACAATTAACAACTACTACAGACGTTGAAAATTTTCCAGGATTTGCTGACGTAATTCAAGGGCCATGGTTAATGGATCAAATGAAAGAGCAAGCTAAAGCTGTAGGAACAGAGATGATTGAAGATCATATTGCATCGGTGAATTTAAAATCCCAACCTTTTGAAGCAATTGGTGATAGTGGCCAAAAATATACTGCTGATAGTATAATTATTTCAACTGGTGCTCAAGCAAGATGGTTAAATATAAAATCTGAACAAGAATTCAGAGGATATGGAGTCTCTGCATGTGCAACATGTGATGGTTTCTTTTTTAAAGATAAGGAAGTTGCTGTAATTGGTGGAGGTAATGCTGCTGTTGAAGAGGCAATGTTTCTTACAAAATTTGCATCAAAAGTTAAATTAATTCATAGACGTGACAGTTTGAGAGCTGAAAAAATGCTTCAGAAAAAATTGATGGAAAATAAAAAAATAGAAATAATTTGGGACTCTGTTGTTGAAGATGTAATAGGAGACAGTGAACCAAAAAATGTAAAAGGTATTAAAATTAAAAACGTTAAAACAAATAGTATTCAAGAACTAAAACTTGATGGAGTATTTATTGCGATTGGTCATGACCCAGCTACATCTTTATTTAAAGAACAGTTAGATATGGATAAAGAAGGTTATTTAATAACTAAACCAGATTCAACGGAGACCAATGTACCAGGAGTTTATGCTGCCGGAGATGTTAAGGATAAAACATTTAGACAAGCAGTAACCGCTGCAGGAATGGGGTGTATGGCAGCTTTAGAGGCTGAAAAACACCTTTCACACAATTAAATGTCAGAAAAAGTACTTCTTACTGGAATAAGTGGGTGGATAGCAAAACACACCGCTATTGAGCTATTAAATTTAGGTTATGAAGTTTTAGGAACAGTAAGAAATAACAGTTTAATTGAACAAACTAAAGAGACTGTAAGTAAGTACTCACCGATAAATAAATTATCATTTGTGGAATTAGATCTTTTAAAAGATGATGGGTGGAATGAAGCGGCACAAGGGTGTGAATATATAATGCACATTGCTTCCCCTTTCCCTTATAAAGTTTCAAACAATAGAGATAGTTTATTAGCACCTGCAGTAGATGGAACATTAAGAGTTTTAAATGCTGGCTTGAATGCAAATGTAAAGCAGATAGTCAAAACCTCGTCGATTGTTGCAATGTTTAGAAAACCAAATAGAACTAATCCATATTCTTTTGGAGAAAATGATTGGACAGATGAAAATTGGACCAAGGGAGTTACAGATTACTTTTTGTCAAAAACAAAAGCTGAAAGACTAGCTTGGGAATTAATGGAAAGCAGAGGGTTAAAGAATAAGTTGACTACTATTTGTCCCGGTGGAGTGTTTGGTGATGCTTTAGATACTAAAGGAGGAACCTCAATTGAGTATGTAAGACAGTTTCTAAAAGGTAAATTCCCAGCAGCACCTAAATGGGGAGTATTAATTTCTGATGTTCATGATGTAGCAAAATCCCACGTTGCTTGTATTGGTAATGATAAAGTTGGAGGAAGAAGATTGATCGTAGGTAAAGAAGTAAAAACTTTAATTCAGTTATCTCAAATTATGGCTGAAGCAATGCCTGAATATGCAAAAAAACTTCCAAAAAAACAACTGCCAAATTTTATGGTTAAATTATTCAGCTACATAGACTCAAGTGCTAAAACAATGATACCAGACCTTGAGATTAGAATGCAAACTGACACTACATATTCAGAAGATTTATTGGGATTGAAATTTAAACCTGCAAAAGGTTGTATGGCAGAAACGGCTAAATCAGTTGTTAGATTAGGTTTGGTCTAAGTTAAGTTCAACTATTTCATCTGACTCAAAAATAATTTTTTGCATATTTTCATTTGCAGCTCTGATCATTACTTTTGCTACTATATCTGAATGAATTGGTTTCATTTTTTTTAGAGAACCTAAAAATAAAGGTGAAAGAAGATTAAAAATAGGAATTCCTACTTTCTCAACAATTCTGTTTTCTTTTCTTTTACCCATCAAGAAAGATGGTCTCATTATTGCAACTTTAGGAAAATTTAAATTTTTAATTTCCTCTTCTACCTGTCCCTTAAATTTTAAATATTCACTTGAACTTTTTGGATTAGCTGAAATTGAAGAAACAAACAAAAATGATTTGATATCGTTTAATTTTGCTATTCGAGCCACTTGTATTGGAAGATCAAGTTCTACTCTTCTATATTCATCTTGATCAGGAGAGTTTTTTTTTGTTGTTCCTATACAAAAAAAGCAATCATCGCCTTTAAGATAATTTTTAAAACTTTCTAAATCATTAAAATCTGTTTTAATAATTTCTAATTTACTATTTTGAATTTCCGGCTCAGATCTTACAAAAATCTTTATTTTTGAATAATTTATAT
The DNA here is from genome assembly GCA_902526115.1 of uncultured Pelagibacteraceae bacterium. Classification (GTDB taxonomy): domain Bacteria; phylum Pseudomonadota; class Alphaproteobacteria; order Pelagibacterales; family Pelagibacteraceae; genus Pelagibacter. The sequence goes on along the minus strand of CABZJV010000016.1, from coordinate 12,857 downwards.
TATTAACTAGTTGATTTAAGATCTGCCTTCCTACTAAACCTGATGATCCAAACAAAAGTGCTGTTTTCACTTATTAATTAATACTCTCGCAGAAAGATTTTATCCTGTTCATTGCTTTTTTTAGATTTTCCATGGAAGTTGCATAAGAAATTCTAAAGTAGCCATCCAAACCGAATGCAGAACCCTGAACAACTGCAACATTTGATTTTATTAACAGTTTTTGAACAAACTCAGTATCTGTTTTTAATTTTGTTTTTTTATTTAGTAAACCTTTACAGCTAGGAAAAACATAAAAAGCTCCATTAGGTATTAAGCAATTAATTCCTTTAATATCATTTAAACTTTTTACAACAAAATCTCTTCTATCTTTAAAAGCTTTTGCTCTTTTTTTAATAAAACCCTGATTACCATTTAAAGCTTCTACGGCGGCAGCTTGACTTATTGATGATGGATTTGAGGTAGATTGAGATTGAATTTTTCCGATTGCTTTTATGATATCTTTTGGTCCTGCAGCATAACCAATTCTCCATCCAGTCATTGCATAGGATTTACTAACACCATTCATTGTCAATGTTCTATCTTTTAATTTTGGTATTTGTGCAAATGTAAAAAAATTAAAGTTATCATATTTTACATGTTCATAGATATCATCACTTAAGATATTTACCTTTTTATTTTTTATTAAAACTTTTGATAAATTTTGAATTTCTTTTTTCGAATAACCTGCACCTGTTGGATTAGATGGAGAGTTTAAAATTAACCATTTCGTTTTATTTGTAATTACTTTTTTTAATTTCTTAGGAGTGAGTTTAAATCCTTCTTGCTCTGTACATTTTACAATTTTAGGTTTACCGCCAGCCAGCAAAACCATGTCAGGGTATGATACCCAAAAAGGAGCAGGAATAATTACTTCATCGCCCTTATTTAATGTAGCCATAAAGGTATTATAAAGAACCTGTTTTCCTCCAGTACCAACGGTTATCTGATCAGTTGAATAGTTTAGTTTATTTTCTCTTTTAAACTTACCTACTATAGCTTTTTTTAAAGCTGGTGTTCCATCAACTGCAGTATATTTAGTATCTCCAGCTCTTATTGCTTTTATGGCTGCTTCTTTAATATTGTTTGGCGTATCAAAATCAGGCTCTCCTGCACCAAGACCAATTATGTCCTTACCAGCAGCTCTAAGCTCTCTAGCTTTTTGTGTAACAGCTATAGTTGGCGAGGGTTTAATTCTCTTTAGACTGTTTGATATTATGCTCATTGAAATAAAAAATAATTCTACTACCTTGTTTAATATATGGAAAATACATATCAAGATTTAATTACAGATATCCAAAGTAAAAATCCACAAATCAGTGGAAAACTTGAAGGGGGAAAAAAATTCAAAATTAAATCTGATTTTAAACCTGCAGGTGACCAACCCGAGGCAATAAAAAAATTAGTTAAGGGTGCAAACAAAGATCAATTTAATCAAGTATTACTTGGTGTTACAGGATCAGGTAAAACATTTACTATGGCCAAAGTTATTGAGGCAACTAACAGGCCTGCGTTAATTCTTGCACCTAATAAAACCCTTGCAGCTCAACTTTATGGTGAAATGAAAACTTTTTTTCCAGACAACGCGGTGGAGTATTTTGTCTCTTATTATGACTATTATACACCAGAAGCATATGTGCCTAGATCAGATACTTACATAGAGAAAGAAGCATCAATTAACGAGCAAATTGATCGTATGAGGCATTCAGCTACAAGGTCACTCCTTGAGAGAGATGATGTACTTATAGTTGCCAGTGTTTCATGTATTTATGGACTTGGTTCTGTGGAGGCTTACAGCAAAATGACTTTAACGCTTCAAAAAAACAATGATTATAATCGTGAAGAGCTAATAAAGTCTCTAGTTGCTCTTCAATACAAACGGAACGATCAAAACTTTTATAGAGGTACCTTTAGAGCTAGAGGAGAGTATTTGGAAATTTTCCCATCACATTTAGAAGATAGAGCATGGAGGCTAAGTTTGTTTGGAGATAAACTAGAACAAATCGAAGAATTTGATCCTCTAACAGGAGATAAAATAAGAAATCTAGGTTTAGTAAAAGTATATGCAAACAGTCACTACATCACACCAAAACCGACGATAGAACAAGCAGTCATCAATATTAAAAAAGAGCTAGAAATTACTCTAAAAAAACATAGATCAGAAAATAAATTATTGGAGGCTCAACGTTTAGAAGAAAGAACTAAGTTTGATCTTGAAATGATAGAAGCAACAGGTTCGTGTGCAGGAATTGAAAATTATTCTAGATTTTTATCGGGAAGAAAACCAGGGGAACCTCCTCCTACTCTTTTTGAATATTTTCCAGATAATACGCTAATTTTTGTAGATGAATGTCATGTAACAGTTCCTCAACTTAACGGAATGTATAAAGGAGACAGATCTAGAAAAAGTACATTAGCAGAATATGGATTTAGACTTCCGTCCTGTATGGACAATAGACCATTAAAATTTGAAGAATGGGATTTAATGAGAACTCAAACTGTGTTTGTATCAGCAACTCCTGGTCCCTGGGAACTAGAGCAAACTAGAGGTAAATTCATAGATCAGGTTATCAGACCAACTGGTCTAATAGATCCTCCTGTAGAGATAAGACCTGCAAAAAACCAAGTAGACGATTTAATGCACGAATGCAAAAAAGTAATTGAAAATAATCACAGAGTTCTTGTTACGACTTTAACTAAGAAAATGGCAGAGGATTTAACGGAATATCTTCATGAAAATGGGATTAAAGTTAGATACCTTCACTCTGACATTGATACTTTGGAAAGAATAGAAATTATGCGCGACCTTCGAATGGGAGTATTTGATGTTCTTGTTGGGATTAATCTTTTAAGAGAAGGTCTGGATATACCTGAATGCGCACTTGTTGGTATATTAGATGCGGACAAAGAAGGATTTCTTAGATCTGAGACATCTTTAATTCAAACAATTGGTAGAGCTGCAAGAAATGTTGATGGGAAAGTAATTTTATATGCAGACAAAGAAACAAGAAGTATAAAAAAAGCTATAGCTGAGACTGATAGAAGAAGACAAATACAGTTAAATTATAATAAAAAACATAAAATAGATGCAAAATCTGTAAAAAAAGAAATTAGTGATATTTTAGAGAGCGTTTATGAAAAGGATTACGTAAAAATTAGTGATGGATCTAAAATTGGTGGAAATCTTAAAAAACATCTCAAAGGGCTTGATAAAAAAATGAAAGAAGCTGCATCAAACTTAGAGTTTGAAGAAGCTGCTAAAATAAGGGATGAAATTAGAAAACTAGAAAGTACAGAACTAGAAATAACATTAAATCCAAAAATCAGGCAATATGATGTAAAAAATAAGCTCTATCCTAAAGGAAGATCGACAATGGGAATGCCGGGAACCAAAATCACAAAAAAAAGAGATAAAAAATGGAAGCAAGGAAAATAATTATAACTGGTGGCGCAACAAGAATTGGCGCTGCAATTGCTAGAAAATTATGTGGTAATAATAAAGAAATTTTAATTCATTTCAATAAGTCAAAGTCAAAAGCTGAAAAGCTTAAAAAAGAATTAGAAAGTCATGAAACTAAAGTTTATCTCGTAAAAGGTGATTTGAGCAAAGAAAGTGATGTAAATAAAATTGTTAAATATGCAAAATTAAAATTAAAATTTTTTGATTGTTTGATTAACAACGCTTCATTGTTTGAAAATGATAAATTAGAAAATTTTACAACCGATAGCTGGGGACAACACTTGCGAACAAATTTGAGAACTCCAGCATTACTATCTAAAGAGTTTGCAAAAAATATAAAAGGGAAAAATAACAATATAATCAATATTATTGATCAAAGAGTTTTTAAACTTACTCCTTTTTTTTTCTCTTACACAATAAGTAAAACGGGTCTTTATACGCTAACAAAAACAAGTGCAATGAGCCTAGCACCTAACATTAGAGTGAATGGAATAGCACCTGGACCTACGATAAGAAATAGTAGGCAATCAGAAAAACATTTTAAGAAACAATTCATGGCAACACCATTAAAAAGACAAGTAGACGTTGATCAAATTTGTAATGCAGTTGACTTTTTCATTAAAAATAGATCTATTACTGGTCAAGTAATTTCCGTTGATAGTGGTCAAAGTTTAAACTGGCAAACACCAGATATAATGGGAGGTAAAGAATGAAAAAAGTATTTATTATTTTAATTTCAATTTTTTTTACGACCATCGCTTATTCGCATTCTACGAAAAATTTAAATCTTGACTCAAAAAAAGAATGTAAAAAAAGTAAGTCTATGCTTAATTGGGTATCGAAAAATAAATATTATCAGGGTGGAGAATTAATTAAATATCAGTCTTATACGGGATTCGACCAAAGGACTGTAATAATTGGTGGACACAAAAAAAATCCAGTAGAAATCACAGCCTATCTTCAACTTCCAAAAGGAGATGAAAAGGTACCAATTGTTATTTGGACTCATAGCAGCGGTGGACCAGGAAACTATATTTGGAATGATTTTACTTATCATGCACATCAAAAGCTTTTAGACGAAGGAATAGGGGTTATGTTTATCGATAATTTTTGTCCTAGAGGTGCTAAAGATACTTGGAGAGATCAATCCAAAGTTCCTTTGATTAATGGTGCAATTGATGGAATTTTAGCTTTAAAATTACTTAAGTCGCATCCAAGGTCTAATGGAAAATTTGGAACTACTGGACATTCAAGAGGAGGAACTAATAGTCTTTATATGGCTGATATAAAATTCACTTCTTTATTTTTGGATGGTACAGAGGGTTTTGACGCAATTCTACCTGAGGCTGCTGAATGTCATGCGGCTGGTCTTTTTTCTAAGCCAGAGTTAACAAGTAATACTAAATTACTTTATGTGCATGGCGGAGCTGATGATTATACCTTGGCAAAACCGTGCGAAGAACATGTAAAAAGAATCAAATCAAAACCTGGTCAAATTGAAATAGATATTAAAGAAGGATGGTATCATGAATGGCATATGGGGAAAAAACCATTCAAAGTAAAAGGTGCGATGACAACAAGTAAGTGTCCTGACCATTTTATTGATGAGAATGGATTTGGGACTAATCCTACCTGGGGAGAATGGTTCATAAATAAATACAAACTTTATCCTACTATTGAAGCATTTTATGACGCTGCACAAACGAAACCAAGAAAAACATGGAAACAAGCTTTTAAGGTAATGAAAAAAGAAAAATGCTTATCAAGAGGTGTTACTATTGGTGGTCAGAATCAAGAAGAATATATGCCACAATTTATAAATTTTTTTAAGGAAAATTTATTATAATGAAAAGAAGTAATTTTAAAGTTGTTAAAATAGATAAAAACAAAAATCTATTTAATTACGAAAAAAAAGTATTAATTAAAGAATTAATATTAGATCTTAAGCTAGGATATTTTGATTTTGAAAAAGAGAAAACACAGAAAGTAAAATTTAATTTGGATGTTAATTATGAAGACAAAAAACCATCAAATGACAAAGATATTAAATCAATAGTAAATTATGCAAAAATTGTAAGGTTGTTAAAAAAACTTGTTAAAAATAAGCATTATAATTTTCTAGAAACATTAGCAGAGGATATATTCGATGAACTGTTCCAAGATAAGCGAATTGACAAGATAAGTCTTCAAATTGAGAAATTAGAAATCATGAAGGATTGTTCGTCTGTTGGTATTCAAATTTCAAAAAAAAGAAGCCATGATAAGCTCTGATTTAGGTAAAGAAGTCATTAAAAAAGAACTTCCGTTGGTACCTAAGCTTCCAGGAGTTTACAGAATGTTAAACTCAAAGGAGGAAATACTCTACGTTGGAAAAGCAAAAAATTTACCTAATAGGCTTAAAAGTTATGTCTCTGAGAAAAATCATATTATCAGAACAGAGAGAATGTTATCACAAACAAGAAAACTAGAGATAACAACTACTTCTAATGAAAGCGAAGCATTGTTGCTCGAGGCAAATTTAATAAAAAAATATAAACCAAAATTTAATATCCTTTTAAGAGACGACAAATCATTTCCTTTCATATTTATTGGAAATAAAGACCAATGGCCTCAAATAAAAAGGCACAGAGGAAAAAAAACAAAAGAAGGTTTTTACTTTGGTCCATTTGCTTCGGCAGGATCAGCTAATTGGACTATTAAAATGATCCAAAAAATTTTTCACTTGAGAGTTTGTGATGACACAGTATTTAAAAATAGAGAAAGACCTTGCATATTATATCAAATCAAAAGATGTTCTGGTCCATGCGTTGGCTATGTAACAAAGGATGACTACCGACAAACTGTTGATGATGCTATTGAGTTTGTTTCAGGAAAATCAAGAAGAATTCAAAAAAATCTTTCTAATCAAATGGAAAAGGCAAGTGAGGAACTTGACTTTGAAAAGGCAGTAATTTTAAGAGATAGAATAAAATCATTAAACATAATTCAGTCATCTCAAAGAATAAATGAGGCAAATTTAGTCGAAGCAGATGTGATCGCTGGATACAAAGAGTCTGGTAAGGCCTGTATTCAAGTTTTTTTTTATAGATCAAAACAAAATTGGGGAAATCAAGCTTTTTTTCCAAAACACGATCCAGATGAAAAACTTAGTGATATTATAAATTCATTTGTTTCACAATTTTACGAAAATAAAAGTGTACCCTCCTCCATTATACTATCAGAAGAAATTAAAGAAAAAATTTTAATTGAAAAAACTCTTTCTTTAAAAGAAGAAAAACAAATTAATATTTCTGTTGCAAAAAACGGTTCTAAATTAAAAGTTATTAATCAAGCAATTAAGAATGCAAAAGATAGTCTCAATAGAAAACTTTATGAAAGTCAAAACAATAGAGAATTATTTGATTCAGTAGCTAGAAAGTTTAGTTTAGAAACAAATATTAATTTAATTGAAGTTTACGATAATAGTCACATACAAGGCACTAATAGTGTTGGGGCATTAATAACTTATGGAGACGAGGGATTTGTAAAAAAAAGATATAGAAAATTTAATATTAAACATAAAAAAAATGAACAAGATGATTACGGAATGATGCGTGAAGTATTAAATAGAAGATTCAAAAGAGCAGTTCAAGAGAAAGATAACTATTTAACCTTTCCAGATTTAGTTATAGTTGATGGAGGAAAAGGACAATATTCAGTAGCTAGAGAAAGCTTAAATGAACTAGGTCTTCATGATATTCCAATTGTTGCAATTGCAAAAGGGAAATTGAGAAACAGTGGTGATGAAACCTTTTTTCATAATGGAAAAGAGTTCAAATTTTCAAAAAATGATCCAACTTTATTTTTTCTTCAAAGAATAAGAGACGAGTCTCATAGATTTGCAATAAGCGCTCATAGGGCAAAGAGAAAAAAGGGAATAAGTAAATCTTTACTTGATCAAATTGAAGGGATTGGGTCGATAAGAAAAAGGGCATTATTAAACCATTTTGGCTCAGCAAGATCAGTTGAATCTGCGAGTTTGGATGAAATAAAATCTGTTGAGGGTGTTGAGGAAAAAGTGGCAAAAAAGATATATAACTTTTTTCATGAATAATTATGCTTAGAAAAATTCCAAATATTCTCACAATTGGTCGAATAATTATTGTTCCATTTTTTGTTTTAGCGTTTTATTTACCAGGATTTTATGGAGATTTAACTGCTCTGATATTATTTATTGTAGCTTCATTTACTGATTTTCTTGATGGAATGTTAGCTAGAATGTTGGGTGAAGAGTCTAAGTTAGGAGAATTATTAGATCCAATAGCAGATAAAATTATTGTTGCAACAGCTTTAATACTTTTGGTCATGGACGGAACAATCAGAAATTATGAGGTAATTGCTGCAATTATTATTCTTACTAGAGAAATACTTATTTCGGGACTTAGAGAATTTTTAGCAAAAGGAAAAATAAAACTTCCAGTCTCAAGTTTAGCTAAACTTAAAACTGTTTTACAAATGATTTCGATTGCTCTTCTTTTATCAGGAGATACAGGAAATAAAATTATAAATTTTCAAGATTATAACGCCCAAACTATAGGTATTATTCTTTTATGGTTATCAGCTGCATTAACACTTTTTACTGGATATGATTATATGAGAAAAGGAATTGACCACGCTATGTCTGAGGACAACAAAGATTAAGCTGCTTTTCTCTTTCTTACTAAAGTTTGATAACTCTCATTTAAATCAATTATGGTATTGCAAACCTTAAATTGGTTCTCTGCAATAGCTGAAACTGGTGTTACTTCTGCTGCTGTACCTGTTAAAAAACATCCAACAAAATTTGGTAATTCATCTGGACTTATTTTTCTCTCATGAACTTTAATATTTTTCGATTTTGCAATTCCGATTACTGTCCTTCTTGTAATTCCATCCAAAAATGAGTCTGGAATTGGGGTATGAAGTTCTCCATTTTTATCTTTAAAAAAAACATTTGCACCAGTTGCTTCAGCTACGTTTCCTTCATGATCTAACATTAATGAGTCTGTATAACCTTGTTTTTCTGCCTCATGTTTTGATAATGTACAAATCATATAAAGACCGGACGCTTTTGTGTCCCATGGAATTGTATTCGGGGCTGGTCTCCTCCAGTTAGAAATATTTAATTTTATTCCTTCTACTTTTAGTTTTGGATCAAAATATGATCCCCATTCCCATGTTGCAATTGCAACGTGAATTTTAGTTTGTTGTGCTGATATCGCCATCATTTCACTACCTCTCCAAGCAACTGGTCTTACATATCCATTTTCAACATTTTGGTTAGAAACAATTTTGTTTGAAGCTATATTAATCTGCTCCTCAGAGTACGGTATATTAAAACCCATTCTTCTAGCTGAATGAAAAAATCTTGAAGTATGTTCCTCTAATTTAAATATGGATCCATCATAAACTCTTTCTCCTTCAAAAACACAACTAGCGTAATGTAAACCATGACTTAACACATGGAGTTTTACGTCTGTCCAGTCGACGAGTTCGTCATTGTACCATATTTTCCCTGATCTTTTATCGTAAGGTATCATGATTGAAATAAATTAATTATATCTGAAAAATAACTTTGTATCTTTAATATGTCAATATAACTTAACAATAATGAAAGAACTATTATATTTAAAAGATGATCAGATTAAAGATCTGATAGAAAAACTTTTTGTAAGCTATAGAGAAACATTTTCTGACTCAAAAAAGATATTAAACAAATATTCAATAGGTTTGGCTCACCATAAAGTAATCCATTTAGTGTCAATGTATAAGGGAATTTCGATATCAGAACTATTGAAAAGATTAAAAGTTACCAAGCAAAGTCTTAATAGAGTTTTAAAAGATTTGATAAAATTAGACATTATTACATTCAAAAAAGATGAACAAGATACCAGGGTTAAGCATCTATTTTTGAATGATAAAGGTGAAAAGATATTTGATGAGGTTTTTAATCAACAAAAAAAAAGAATTTACAATGCATTACTAAATTCAAGTTCAGATGAAGTAATAAATTTTGATAATGTTTTAAGTAAAATTATAAATGGATAAATTTAAAACTCATATTTTACTAGTCGATGATGATGAAGGAATTAGATCTTTAGTAAAAAAATATTTAAATGAAAATAATTATTTAGTTACGACTTCAGATAGTGCCGAAAACGCATATGAGAAAATAAAAATAATAAAATTTGATTTAATCATACTGGATATAATGATGTCGGGAAAAAGTGGTTTAGATTTTATCAATGAACATAAAAAAGATTTGGATACTCCAATTATTCTTTTGACAGCAAAAGGTGAAGCAAGTGAAAGAGTTGAAGGGTTAGAGTCAGGAGCAGACGATTATTTAGCTAAACCATTTGAACCAAAAGAACTAATTCTGAGAATTAAAAATATTTTAACAAAAACGACTAAAACTGATCAAAAAAGAATTATAGAATTCGAGAACGTAAAAATTGATTTGAATAAGTTGCTAATTTTTAAAAATAAAAAAGAATTCAAAATAAATAGTACTGAAAAGATAATTTTAGAAAAAATGATTAACAATCCTGGAAATACGTTTTCTAGGGATAGCATTGGTCAATTAATTAGTTTAGACAAGGAAAGATCAATCGACGTTATAATAACTCGTTTAAGAAAAAAAATAGAAATTGATCCAAAAAACCCAAAATTTCTACAGACTATAAGAGGAGCAGGATATGTTCTCTGGATTGAATAATTTATTAAGAAAAGTTTTACCCAAAAGACTATTCTATAGAGCACTTTTAATAGTTGCAGTCCCAGTTATTGTTCTTCAACTGATTATTACAATTGTATTTTTCGATAGCCTTTGGATTAAAACTAACAAAGGAATGACAAGAACGCTAGTAAACGAAATAAGTGCATTTATTGAGGCGTATGAAAGTGAGAAAGATGATAAGCAAGAGATAAATAACCTTTTTTCATTATTTTTGGATTTAAATATTGAACTTAAACTTAAAGAAGAACTGCAAAAACAACCAAAAGAAAGATGGTTTAGTCCTATAGATCGAACATTAAGAAGAGAATTAAAATCTAAATTTTTAAAAGAAAATTACTGGTTTGATTCAACAAACTATAAAGAACTAATTGATTTAAGAATCAAATATAACGATGGTTATTTTAAATTTTTAGTTCCTAAAGATCGTGTTGCCAGTTCATCTGCTAGAATTTTTGCGCTTTGGATAACTGTGCCTGCAATAATTATGGTGATCATTTCTCTTATATTTTTGAAAAATCAAACCAGGCCAATTACAAATCTAGCACGTGCAGCAGAAAGATTTGGTAAAGGTGAGGAAATTGAGGAATATAAGCCATCCGGAGCTCTAGAAATAAGACAAGCTGGTCACGAATTTGATAAAATGAGAAAAAGAATTGAGAGACATCTAAATCAAAGAACAGAAATGCTTTCAGGTATAAGTCATGATTTAAGAACACCTTTAACAAGAATGAAGTTACAACTTGCGTTTATTAAAGACAAAGACTCAGTAGAAAAATTAACCGAAGATATTAACGAGATGGAAAAAATGCTTAACGAGTATCTTCAATTTACAAGCTCATCATATGTTGAAAAAGATGAAATGTTTAACTTATCTGAATTAATTGATGAAGTAATCAAAAAATATAATAATGAAAATATTTCAAGAAATTTGTTAACTAGAATTTACATTAAAGGTAGGAAAAATTTAATCAGCAGATGTTTACATAACCTTATTGATAATGCATTAAATTATGCAACAAAAGTAGAATTAAGTCTTAATAAAAAGAATAAAAATTTATTCATAATAATTGATGATGATGGTCCTGGTATTGCTAAAAATGAATATGATAATGTATTTAAACCATTTTATAAAATAAACAAAGGAAGAGCAGACTCTAAATCCAGTGTTGGACTTGGTTTATCAATTGCATCAGATATTATAAAATCTCATGGTGGAAATATTAAACTTGAAAAATCTAAAATGGACGGATTAAGAGTTAAAATTTTTTTACCTGTTTAATTTTTATTTTTTTTTTACCTTCAAGCTTTTTAATTTTGATTTCCAGGTTCTCAACTCGCTTTGAAAGAACATCAAACTCATCCTTACCTGTTAATTTCATTTTAAAAACAAATTCATCTCTTTTAGATTTAAAAATATTTAGGATTTCTGCCGATAAATCTTTTGAAGAAACTAACCCTTGCTCAATCAATTTAGCAATCTTATCAATTATAAATTTAGAGTTTTTCATATTTGAGATATACATTATAATTATAAATTAAAATGTTCATCAATAATTTTGACCCAGTTGCACTTGAAATTTTTTCCTTAGAAATCAGATGGTATTCATTAGCTTATGTATTTGGTATTTTGTTTGGGTGGTTTGTTGCAAAAAAAATACTCATTATAAATAAGGATATCAACAAAAAATTTGAAGATTACATCACATATTTAATTATTGGAATTATTTTAGGTGGAAGAATAGGATATATATTATTTTACAATCTTGAATATTATTTAAACAATTTAATTGACATTTTTAAGATATGGGAAGGTGGTATGTCTTTTCATGGTGGTTTAATCGGAATTATAATTGCAAGTATAATTTTTGCAAAAAGAAATAATCAAAACCCTTTTTTATATATGGATATTGTTTCTTTGGTTGCTCCAATTGGAATTTTTTTTGGAAGGCTATCGAATTTTGTAAATTCAGAACTTTATGGAAAAGTAACTGATCTCCCATGGTCAGTAACTTTTATTCAGATAGACAACTTGCCAAGACATCCTACGCAATTGTATGAGGCACTGCTTGAGGGAATAATTTTATTTCTTATTTTAATGAATTTTAAAAACAAAAATTTTTTGTCTAAGCCAGGTTTGATATCAAGTTTATTTTTAATTTTTTACTCAATATTTAGATTTTCTATCGAGTTTTTAAGAGTTCCCGACGCACAGTTAGGTTACTTATTGTTTAATTTAACTATGGGACAAATTTTAAGCGTAATTCTAATCTTAAGTGGATTGGTACTATTCTATTTTAAAAATGAAAATAAACAAATCAACTAACTTATCTTTAGACCAATTTATTAATTGGGCACTTTATGATAAAAATTCTGGCTATTATATGAAGCAAAATCCCTTCGGTAAGGAAGGTGATTTTATCACAGCTCCAAATATCACAAGACTTTTTTCAGAAATTATAACTATTTGGCTCATTACTTTTTTAAAGAGTTTAGGCTCACCAAAGAAGTTTAATTTAATTGAGTTGGGAGCTGGGAACGGTGAAATGATAAAAGTGATTTGTGAAACATTAAAAAATTTTCCAGAACACTTTAGTTCTTGTAATT
>CABZJV010000015.1 GCA_902526115.1 uncultured Pelagibacteraceae bacterium | reverse complement strand
AACTTTTTGATGGTATACACCCAACATTTAAACAAGTGCCTCCCAAGGATCCTCTTGATTCCACACATGCTGTTTTTAGACCTAACTGAGAAAGTCTTATTGCACAAACGTAGCCTCCTGGACCACCACCAATAACAACTGCTTGAAATTTTTCTGACATTTAAATATCCAAAAATAACCTTCTAGGGTCTTCTAAGTTTTCTTTAATCATTTTCAGAAATGATACAGATTCTTTTCCGTCAATTATTCTATGATCATAAGATAATGCCAAGTACATTATTGGCCTTATTTTAATTTCACCATCAACAACAATAGGTCTATCAACAATATTGTGCATGCCTAAAACTCCAGATTGTGGAAGATTTAGTATTGGTGTTGAAAGCATAGATCCATATACTCCACCATTACTTATTGTGAATGTTCCTCCTTGAAGTTCTTCAATAGCTAATTTTCCATCTTTTGCTTTTTCTGAAATAGCTTTAATATTTTTTTCTATATCAGCAAAAGATAACTCATCTGCATTCCTTAAAACTGGGACAACTAGACCTTTGTCAGTTCCAACAGCAAAACTAACATTATAGTAATTTTTATAAATTATTTCATCTCCATCAATTTCTGCATTTACAGCAGGAAAGTTTTTTAAAGCTACCACACATGCTTTTACAAAGAAGGACATAAAACCTAATTTGATACCATATCGAGACTGAAAATCTTGTTGGTTTTCTTTTCGCATCTCCATAATATTTGTCATATCAACCTCATTAAATGTAGTTAATAGTGCAGCATTTTCTTGAGCTTGTTTTAGTCTCTTAGCAATAGTTTGTCTTAATCTAGACATTTTAATTCTTTCCTCTTGACCATACTGTATTTTTCTTTCAGAAGGTTTTGGATTTGCTCCCATCATGCTAATAAGATCACCTTTTAAAACTCTTCCATCTTTTCCAGAACCTTGAACTGAATTAATATCTATTTGATTTTCGGTTACAATTTTTCTCACCGCTGGTGACAAAGTCTGATTTTGACTTTGTTTAACTACTGGAATTTCATCAGCAACCTCTTCGGTCAAAACTAAAGGTTTTGTATCCTGGGTGTTTTCTTTGGATTTTTCCTCAAATATTTTTGGATCTTTTTTAATTGGATCTAATTTGATTACATTATTTTCTTTAAGAGAAGGCTCTATTTTTTTAATTTCCTCTATCTTTTTAGCAGATGTTTTTGCACTATTTTGTGAAATAGATCCTAATAATGCTCCAACCGCAACTACTGATCCATCTTTTTCATTTATTTCAGATAAAACCCCTGTAATTGGTGATGGAACTTCTAAGTTAACTTTATCTGTTTCAAGCTCAACAACTGGCTCGTCAGCTTCTACAGGATCTCCAGCATTTTTTAACCATTTAGCAACAGTAGCCTCTGTAATACTTTCGCCAAGAGCTGGCACTAAAATTTTTTCACTCATTATAAATTATTCAAAAACCTTATTTATTATTTCTTGTTGTTGAGAATTATGCCTTTTTGCATATCCTGTTGCTGGAGAGGCATCTGGGCTTCTTCCTATATAAGAAATTTTATTATTATTAGCCTTTATAGTATCTAATGTCCATTGGATATAATCTCTTACCGAGAACCATGCCCCCATATTTTTTGGCTCTTCTTGACACCAGACAAATTTAGCATTTTTTGCAAAAGGTTTTAGCTCACTAACTAACGCTTTTACAGGAAATGGATATAATTGTTCAATTCTAAATAATATAACATCATTTTTTTTAAGTTTTTCTCTTGCTTCTAGTAAGTCAAAATATAATTTTCCTGAACATAAAATTACTTTTCTAATTTTAGAGTTCTCTTTAAGTTTAATAAAATTTTTAGATTTTGGATCAATAGCATGATCCCATAATATTCTATGATAAGTATTTTTTTTATTAAAATCTTCAATATTTGAAACACAATATTTATTTCTTAACAATGACTTTGGCGTCATTATTATTAAAGGTTTTCTAAAGTCTCTATGCATTTGTCTTCTTAGTGCATGAAAATAGTTTGCAGGAGTTGTGCAATTCATAACTTGCATGTTATCGTTTGAACATAGTTGTAAAAATCTCTCTAATCTAGCTGAAGAATGTTCAGGTCCTTGTCCTTCGTATCCGTGTGGTAGAAGCATTACTATACCTGATGCTCTATTCCATTTTCTTTCACCGGAGGCTATAAATTGATCTATTACAACTTGAGCTCCATTTGCAAAATCTCCAAATTGCGCTTCCCATATTGTAAGTGTATTAGGTTCTACCAAACTATATCCATACTCAAATCCTAAAACAGCAAGTTCTGATAAAAAACTATCGACTACTTCAAATTTTTTCTGTTTATTTGAAATATTATTCAATGGGACGTATCTAGAATTATCTACTTGATTTCTTAAAACAGAATGCCTTTGGCTAAAAGTTCCTCTTCCAGAGTCTTGTCCTACAAGTCTTACTGGATAACCTTCCTCTAGCAATGATCCAAAAGCAAGTGCTTCTGCAGAAGACCAGTCAATACCAAAACCTTTTTCAATAGTATCTTTTCTTGTGTTAAAAATTTTAGATATAGTTTTATGAATATTTTTATCTTCAGAAATTGCATTTATTTTATTAGAAATTTCTTTTAGTTTATTTTCATCAAAACCAGTAATACCTCTTTTATCCTTACCTTTTTCTGGCTTATATCTCGACCAAGTTCCCTCAAACCACTCTATTTTAGGGTTATAATCTTTAGCGCTTTTATACTGCTCGTCTAATAATTGTTTGAATGATTTTACATTTTGAATTAGTAATTCTTCGGTAATAGATTGTTCATTAACAAGTTTATTGCCATAAATTTTGTAAACACTTGGATGAGATTTAATTTTTTTATACATTAAAGGCTGGGTAAAAGAAGGCTCATCTCCCTCGTTATGTCCAAATCTCCTATAGCAAATTAAATCAACAACAACGTCTCTATTAAATTTCAATCTAAACTCTGATGCAATTCTAGTAGCATAAACAACCGCTTCTGGATCGTCTCCATTAACATGAAGTATTGGTGCTTCAACCATCTTTGCAACATCTGATGGATAAGGTGATGATCTAGCGAACCTAGGACTTGTAGTAAAACCAATCTGATTGTTTACTATTATATGTATTGTGCCACCTGTGTTGTGACCAGGAAGTCCTGACATAGCAAAACATTCTGCTACAACTCCTTGGCCTGCAAAAGCTGCATCTCCATGAATTAAAATTGGAATAACTTTATTTCTATCTTTATCTTTATGAAAAAACTGTTTTGCCCTTGTTTGTCCCAATACAACTGGATTAACGGCTTCTAGGTGAGATGGATTGTCTGTTAAACTTACATGAACAGAATTTCCATCAAACTTTCTATCCGAAGATGCTCCAAGGTGATATTTAACATCCCCAGCCCCATCTTCTTTATCTGAACTAATTTCACCTGCAAATTCATTAAATATTCTTTTATAAGATTTTTGTAACACATTTGCTAAAACATTAAGTCTACCTCGATGTGACATACCAATTTTAACCTCTTTGATTTGATTTTGACCACCAATTTTAATTATTTGCTCAAGAGCTGGTATTAAACTCTCTCCTCCATCTAAACCAAATCTTTTTGTTCCAACATATTTTGTGGCAAGAAATTTCTCAAAACCTTCCGCCTGCACTAGTTTATTTAAAATTGCTTCTTTTCCATTTTTAGTAAATTGGAGTGCATTTTTATCTTGCTCAATTCTATCTCTAAACCATTTTCTTTCTACTGGATTGGAAATATGCATAAACTCATAACCTATTTTTCCGCAATAGGTTTTTTTCATAAATTTAAGTATTTCTTTTATATTTGCATATTTGCGATTAATTACTCCATTAAGAAATATTTTTTTATCATAGTTTTCTTTTTTAAAACCATAAAAATCAGGATGAAGTTCATCTAAATACTCTGATACTCTCATATCTAAAGGATCAAGATCTGCCAATAAATGTCCCCTTAATCTATAAGCTCTAATTAATGCGACTGCACTAATAGAGTCTTTGTTTGAGTCTGCGAGTAACTGAAAATTAAATTTTTCAGAACTATCAACTTTATTATTTTCAAAAGTATCTTTGTCTTCTTCCTCAATTTTATTTTGTAACTCATCTATATTAACTTTATTTTTTTTTGGCCCCCAGGAAGGTCCATTTATTTCTTTAGCTATTACATTTAATTCTTCTCCAATTCCTTCAAAATAATTTATCCAACTTTCCGGAAGATCAGGGTCTTTATTTATAAACTTCAGATACATTTGTTCAATAAATGCACTATTAGACTTATTTAAAAATGAGGTTTTTTCGAATTCAAGATTTTTTGATGAAGACATCTTTAATTTAATGAATATATAGCCCTAATATAATTTTTCAATTAGACAGTTTATTAAATAAAGTTTTGCCAATTATTGAAGGTGATTTAGCAACTGTAATGCCACATTTTTCCATTTTTTTAATTTTATCTTCCGCGCCACCTTTTCCACCTGAAATTATTGCCCCCGCATGCCCCATTCTTCTGCCTGGTGGGGCTGTAATTCCTGCAATAAATCCAACAATAGGTTTTTTAATTTGATGACTCTTCACAAATTCTGCAGCTTCTTCCTCAGCTGAGCCTCCAATTTCACCAATCATTAATATCGACTCTGTATCATTATCTTTTAAAAATAGGTCTAAACAATCTATAAAATTTGTTCCATTTATTGGATCACCGCCAATCCCAATACATGTTGATTGACCAAGTCCATTTTCTGTTGTTTGAGCTACCGCTTCGTAGGTTAAAGTTCCTGATCTAGATACTATGCCAACAGTTCCTTTTTTATGAATATTACCTGGCATAATTCCAATTTTACACTCGTCCGGAGTGATTATTCCTGGACAATTAGGTCCTATAAGTCTGCTATTTGAGCGTTTTAAAATTTGTCTAACTTTAAGCATATCTTGGATGGGTATTCCTTCTGTTATACAAACTATAAGTTCTATAGAAGCTTCAATTGCTTCAATGATTGCAGCTGCTGCAAATTTTGCTGGGACATAGATCATTGTTGCATCTGCTCCAACTTCGTTTTTTGCTTCTAATACAGAATTAAAAACTGGTCTATCTAAGTGTATTTGTCCTCCTTTTTTTGGAGTAACACCTCCAACTAAATTTGTTCCATATTTTATAGCTTGTTCTGAATGAAATGTTCCGTGAGATCCCGTAAATCCCTGGCAAATTAATTTTGTATTTTTGTTAACTAAAACTGACACTTTATTTTATTGCCTCCACAATTTTTTTAGCAGCATCATCTAAATTGTCTGCAGAAATTAATTTTAATCCAGAATTATCAAGTATTTCTTTTCCTTCCTTAAAATTTGTACCAGCAAGCCTTACAACTAAAGGTACATTTATATTTATTTCTTTGGCTGCTTCTACTACGCCTTGTGCAAGAACATCACATCTCATGATACCACCAAAAATATTAATTAATATTCCTTTAACATTTTTATCAGAAAGAATAAGTTTAAGTGCAGCTGAAACTTTTTCTTTTGATGCTCCACCACCAACATCTAAAAAATTAGCAGGTTCTTTTCCATATAACTTAATTATATCCATTGTTGCCATAGCCAATCCTGCACCATTTACCATACAACCAATGCTTCCATCTAATTTGATATAAGCGAGATTATGTTTGCTCGCTTCTATTTCTGCTGGATCTTCTTCATTTAAATCTCTTAACTCTATTATTTCTGGATGTCTAAATAGCGCATTAGAATCAAAATTTACTTTTGCATCTAAACAAACTATTTTTTTTTCTTTGGTTAAAATTAATGGATTTACTTCAACCATACTAGCATCCATACTAGTAAACATTTTATAAATTGACTGAATTAAATTTATTGCTTGATTTTTTGTTTCATTATCTAATTTAAAAATTTCAATAATTTTTTCACAGTCTAAAACAGAAATTTGATCACTGACATCAACTTTAGTTGTAATAATTTTTTCTGGATTATTACTTGCAACTTCTTCAATATCCATACCACCTTGATCACTTGAAATGAAAGCAATCTTAGAACTAGCTCTATCTACGAGGCAAGATAAGTAAAATTCTTTTTCTATGTTTGATGACTCCTCAACATACAGTCTTTTAACTTTTCTTCCCTCTGGGCCTGTTTGATGTGTAATAAGTGTCTTTCCTATCAGATCTTTGGCTGCTAATTCTAATTCTTCTAGTGTATTTAAAATTTTTACTCCTCCAGCTTTTCCTCTTCCTCCAGCATGGATTTGTGCTTTAAGAACGTATTTTTCGGTTTTAAGTAATTTTGCTTTCTCAAGTAAATCTTCAACATTTAATGCAAATATTCCCTCGGGAACTACAGCGCCATATTTTTTTAATATTTGTTTAGCTTGATGCTCGTGAATATTCATTCTTATTTAGAAAGATCAGGGTCTATTTTTGATGCTGCTTGCCAAAGAGCTTTGACTGCATCTATGGAATGCATAAACTCTTTTTTCTCATTGTTATCTAAGCTAACTTCTTCAATCTTTTCAACACCTCCTTTTCCAATGATAACAGGCACACCAGCGTAAACATTATCTACGCTGTATTCTCCATTTAATTGAACTGCACACGGTAATAATTTCTTTTGATCATTTAAGTATGCTTCAGCCATTTGAACACCTGATGCTGCAGGAGCATAAAACGCTGATCCGTTCTCTAAAAACTTAACAATCTCAGCACCTCCATCTCTTGTTCTCTGGTTTATTTCTTCAAGTCTTTCCTGAGTTATTTTTCCTTCTTTAACTAAATCAAGTAAAGGTCTTCCTGAAACTTTTGTAAACCTTGGCATGGGAACCATTGTATCTCCGTGCCCACCCATCACCATCGCTTCAATTTCTTTAACTGGTACATTAAGTTCCAAAGATAGGAATAATTTAAATCTTGAACTATCTAGGATCCCAGCCATTCCAACTACTTTATTTGATGGTAAGCCAGAAAATTTTTGAAACGCCATAACCATTACATCTAATGGATTAGTTATACATATTACAAAAGCATTTGGTGCATTGTGTTTAATGCCTTCAGCAACTTGTTTAATAATTTTTAAGTTTATCCCAAGCAAATCGTCTCTGCTCATTCCTGGTTTTCTAGGAACACCTGCGGTAATAATTATTACATCCGAGTCTTTTATATCTTTGTAATCATCTGTACCTGAAAATTTTACATTAAAACCATCTACTGATGAAGATTGAGCAATATCTAAAGCTTTTCCTTTTGCAATACCGCTCGCTACATCAAATAATACTACTTCATTTACTAGTTCTTTTGTTCCAATTAAGTGAGCAAGAGTTCCACCAATTTGGCCTGCGCCAATTAAAGATATTTTTGTCATTATTTTTCCTATTATTTCATTGTTGGCATTATGAATTCCGCATTAGAACGGATAACTGAAGGCCACCTAGATGTTACTGTTTTTAGTTTAGTATAAAATTTTATTCCCTCCATGCCATGCATTGCACTATCTCCAAATAAAGATCTTTTCCAGCCTCCAAAACTATGAAAGGCCATCGGGACTGGTATAGGAACGTTAATACCAACCATGCCAACCTGTATTTTGCTGGCAAATGTTCTCCCAGCATCTCCATCTCTAGTATAAATACTTACTCCATTTCCATATTCATGGTCGTTAATTAATTTTGCAGCTTCTTCAAATGTTTTAACTCTAACAACTGACAATACCGGACCAAATATTTCTTCTTTATATATTCTCATATCTTTATCAACATGATCAAACAAACAGCCACCGATATAAAAACCATTTTCATAACCTTGAAGTTTAAGATCTCTTCCATCAACAACTAATTTGGCACCCTCTTCAACACCTATATCTACGTAACCTTTAACTCTTTCTAAGTGTTCTTTAGTTACCAATGGTCCCATTTCTGATGTTTTATCCATTCCAGGACCAACTTTTAGAGCTTCGGCTTTTTTTGATAATCTTGAAACAAGTTCATCACCAATGTCTCCAACGGCTACTGCAACAGATTGTGCCATACATCTTTCGCCCGCAGATCCATAGGCTGCGCCCATTAAACCATTAACAGCTCCATCTAAATCACAGTCAGGCATTACTACCAAGTGATTTTTTGCACCACCTAATGCTTGAACTCTTTTTTCATTTTTTGCTGAGTTTTCATAAATATATTTCGCAATTTGAGTTGAACCTACAAAGCTAACTGCTTTTATGTCTGGGTTATCTAATATCGCATCCACTGACTCTTTGTCTCCATTGACTACGTTAAACACACCCTCTGGTAGACCTGCCTCAATAAGTAATTGAGCCAACATAATGGAGCATGAAGGATCTTTTTCAGAGGGTTTTAAAATAAATGTGTTTCCACAGGCGATTGCTATTGGAAACATCCACATCGGAACCATTGCTGGAAAATTAAATGGAGTAATGCCTGCAACTACACCTAAAGGCTGTCTCATAGACCAGCTATCCACATTCGTACCAACATTTTCAGAAAATTCACCTTTTAACAAATGAGGAATTCCACAGGCAAATTCAACAACTTCTAAACCTCTTGTTAATGACCCTCTTGCATCTTCGAAAACTTTTCCATGTTCAGAAACAATTAGTTTTGTCAATTCATCAGAATTTTTTTCAATCAATTCTTTAAATTTAAACATTACTCTTGCTCTTTGAAGAGCTGGTTTTAAAGACCATGTTTCGAATGCCTTTTTGGCAATTTCAACTGCGTGATCTAAATCTGATTTCGAAGCTAATTTAACCTCAGACTCTTGTTCCCCCGTAGCCGGATTAAAAACTTTACCTTTTCTATCAGATGAGCCTGAAAATAATTTTCCGTTAACAAAGTGTTCAATTAACTTCATGAGAATGATCTTTTAAAACAAAAATACTTGTTAGTCTATTTAAACATTAGCTGTAGCTAACATTTTCTTGATTTCAGCAATTGCTTTTGCTGGATTTAGCCCCTTAGGGCATGCACTAGTACAATTTAGAATAGTATGACATCTATAAAGTTTTAGTTCATCAGCAACTTTTTTTAATCTGGCTTTTCTCTCATCATCTCGACTGTCAACAATCCATCTGTAGGCTTGTAAAAGTACAGCTGGACCTAAATATTTATCACCATTCCACCAATAACTAGGGCATGAAGTAGAACAGCATGCACACATAATACATTCATATGCACCATCTAATTTTGCCCTATCTTCTTTTGATTGAAAAATTTCAGTTGAGTCTTTTGATGAATTATTTTTAAGCCAAGGCTCAATTGACTGATATTGTTTATAAAGACCATCTAAATCACCAATTAAATCCCGCTTTACTTTTAAATGAGGCAAAGGATAAATGTCTATTTCACCATCTATTTCTGCATGCGGTGTTGTACATGCAAGACCATTTTTTCCACCCATGTTCATTGCACAAGATCCGCAGACTCCATGAGCACATGATCTTCTGTAAGCTAAAGAAGGATCGATTTCATTTTTAATTTTATTTAAGATGTCTAGAACTTTTGAAGGACAATTATCCATATCAACTTCATATGTATCTATCCTTGGATTTTCTTCTGTAGATGGGTCCCATCTGTAAACATTCACTTTACGAATATTTTTTGAACCTGTTTGGTCTTTATAATATTTTCCTTTATTTACCGTAGAATTTTTTGGTAAACTAATTTGTACCATTAATACACTCTTTCTTGTGGTGGAAAATATTGTACCTCATTAGTCAACGTTGACTTATGCACCGGTCTATAAGTAATTTTAGTATTTTTTCCATCACACCAGGCCAAAGTGTGTTGCATAAATTTTTCGTCATCTCTTTTAGGATAGTCTTCTCTTGCGTGCGCACCTCTACTTTCTTTTCTGTGGTATGCAGAGTCAACTGTTGTTACTGCTTGCCTAATTAGATTGTCAAACTCTAAGGTTTCAACTAGATCTGTATTGAAAACTAATGATCTGTCTTTAACTGAAATAGAGTCTATACAATCATAAGTTTTTCTAATTTCATTAACGCCTTCCTTCAAATTTTTTTCCGTTCTGAATACTGCACATTTTGATTGCATAGTTTTTTGCATTGCAAGTCTTAATTCTGCTGTACTGTTGTCCCCTTTTGCATTTCTTAGTTTGTCAAATCTATCTAAACATTTTTGTGTTTCGGTTTCTGGGATTTCTTCATGCGGTGATCCTGGTTTAACTAATTCAGCAGCTCTTTTTGCAGCAGCTCTTCCAAAAACTACTAAATCAATTAAAGAATTAGAACCAAGTCTATTAGCTCCGTGAACGGAAACACATGCAGCCTCACCTATTGCCATTAATCCTGGTACTGTTTTTTCTGATCCATTAACAGTTAATACTTCAGCCTTATAATTTGTTGGAATACCGCCCATATTATAATGTACTGTTGGGACAACTGGAATTGGTTCTTTAGTTACATCTACATTAGCAAATAATCTTGCAGCTTCTGTAATACCTGGAAGTCTATTTTCAATAACAGTTTTATCTAAATGGCTCAAATGCAAGTGAACATGATCTTGCTCTTCTCCTACACCTCTACCTTCATT
This sequence comes from uncultured Pelagibacteraceae bacterium, assembly GCA_902526115.1. Lineage (GTDB taxonomy): Bacteria > Pseudomonadota > Alphaproteobacteria > Pelagibacterales > Pelagibacteraceae > Pelagibacter. The sequence goes on along the minus strand of CABZJV010000015.1, from coordinate 11,833 downwards.
GATTTCTATGGACATTGATCTACTAACAACATCTCTAGATGCTAAATCTTTCGCATTTGGAGCATATCTCTCCATAAATCTTTCACCTTTAGAATTTACCAAGTATCCACCCTCTCCTCTAACTCCTTCAGAAATAAGAGTTCCATGTCCATAAATACCTGTTGGATGAAATTGAACAAATTCCATATCTTGTAAAGGTAATCCTGCTCTTAATACCATTGCGTTTCCATCACCAGTACAAGTGTGTGCAGATGTTGCAGAATAATATACTTTTCCATATCCGCCTGTTGCAATTATTACTGTATGAGCTCTAAATCTATGAATAGTTCCATCGTTTAAATTCCAGGCAATTAATCCTTTACACTCTCCATCTTTCATTAGTAAATCTAAAGCAAAGTATTCTATAAAAAATTCAGTATTATGTTTTAAGGCTTGGCCATAAAGAGTGTGTAATATTGCATGTCCAGTTCTATCTGCAGCAGCGCACGTTCTTTGAACGATTCCATTTCCATAATTTTTAGTCATACCTCCAAAAGGTCGTTGATATATTTTTCCTTCATCTGTCCTACTAAACGGGACTCCATATTTTTCTAACTCTAGAACTGCTTTTGGAGCTTCCTTACATAAATATTCGATGCTATCTTGATCACCCAGCCAATCAGCTCCCTTGACTGTATCGTACATATGCCATCTCCAATCATCTTCACCCATGTTTCCAAGTGCAGCTGAAATGCCACCTTGGGCAGCTGAAGTGTGACTTCTAGTTGGAAAAACTTTAGAAATACACGCAGTTTTCAAACCAGCTTCACTTAGCCCCACGGCAGCTCTTAATCCTGATCCTCCAGCACCTAGAACTACTACATCGTATGCATGATCTATAATATTATATGAACTCATTAGTTTAAATTAAATATAGTAATAATTGTTAAAAATGAAATAGCTATAGCAGAAATTTGCAGTGCTCTGTTTGCGACATTTTTGATTTTTTCATTGTTAATATAATCCTCAAAAACCTCACTAATACTTAAAGCTGAGAAGAAATAAGCAAAGATAATAAACAAACTAAATAGAAACTTATTTAATGAGTCAGAAAAAAAATTTAAAACTTCAAAATAACTTTTATCATAAATAGAAACAAAATTAACAATAAACCAAAGCATTAAAGGTATTAAGACAATTGATGACAACTTTAAAAAAATCCACTTTTTTGTTGCGATGTTCATACTAAATAAAATTTCTACCAATTAAATAAATTATTACAGTAAGAACAAGCGATCCAAGTATAACAAGTAAACCTGTCACTTTAGTTGTCTGTAATTCAAAACCATATCCCATATCCATTATGAGATGTCTTATCTCACTTAAAGTTTGAAAACTAAAAGACCATACCACTCCCAAAATTATAAATTTACTTATTAAAGAACCTAAAAAGTAATTTAAAAAGTCATAATTATTTTCACCCAGAATTAACCAACACGACCAAAAGCAAATTACTGTAATGGCAATTATGTTTATTATTCCAGTGATACGATGTGAAATAGAAACTAGAGATGAAATATGCCAACTGTAAATCTGTATATGGGGTGATAATGGTTTTTTATTTTCCATAGAAATCATTTTTAATCAAACTTTCAGCAATCTGAATTGCATTCAATGCCGCTCCTTTTACGAGATTATCTGATACAATCCATAAATTAATTGTGTTTGCTTGGGATTCATCCAATCTTATTCTTGAAATAAAAGTTTCAAATTTATCCTCTGCATCAACAGGTGTTGTATACCCTCCGTCTTGATGCTCATCAACGACTTTACATCCTGGAGAAGTAGATAAAACTTTTTTTATATGATCTAAATCACATTTTTTATTAAATTCTATATTTGCACTAATACAATGGGATACAAGAACAGGTATTCTTACACATGTTGACGTAACTCTAATTTTTTTATCTAAAATTTTTTGTATTTCATCGGTAGTTTTTTGTTCCTCTTTTGTGTAGCCATTTTCTAAAAAACTATCAATATGAGGGATTGCATTAAATGCAATCTGTTTAGTAAAATTTTGAGAAATTATTTCTTTATTTTGAAAGTAATCTTTTGTTTGAGATAACAATTCATCCATAGCACTTTTACCTGCTCCGGATACAGATTGATATGTGGATGCAACCACTCGGTTGATATTATATAAATCATGTAAGGGCTTCAAAGCCACCACAACTGGAATCACAGAACAATTAGCATTAGCAATAATATTTTTATTTTTTACATCAGCTAATTTTTTTGAATTAACCTCTGGAACTACTAGTGGTATACTAGGATCTTTTCTAAAATGTTTTGAATTATCAATAACTATAGTTTTTTCTGCAGCAACAAGAGCCCATTTTTCAGCCACTCCACTTCCTGCCGCAAAAAAGGCAATTTTTACTTTAGAAAAATCAAATTTTACAAGGTCTTCAACTATATGCTCTTTTCCATTGTAGCTAATTTTTTTTCCCTCACTATTTTTGGATGCTAATAAAAAAAGATTTTCTATACCTAATTTTTTTTTCTCAAGTATTTCTATAATCTTTCTTCCAACATTTCCTGTTGCTCCTACAATTGCTATATTCATGATATTTAAGTTTTATACTAAACGAAGGGTAAATCGCAAACTGTTCCTAAGTGTATTTTTTCATCAATTTCAATTGTAAATTGGTCCTTCATATTCCAATAGGGTTTATTGATCATTGCTATTCCAACTACTTTTTTAAAAGTTGGTGAATATGCAGCTGATCTCACATATCCTACTATATTCTTATTATCGTCAAAAAGTGTTTTCTCACAATACATGTCAATTTTATTGTGATCAATTTTTACACCTCTCAATTTTCTTGAAATTCCCTCTTCATTTATCATCTTTAGTTTTGCTTTGCCTAAGTAATTTACATCGGTATCTAAACTTATATATTTATCGAAATTTGCTTCAAATGGATTATCTCTATTATCAAAATCATTTCCATAGGATAAAAGTGCTCCCTCTATTCTCTCAATAAGATTTGGGCATCCTGGTTTTACATCGAACTCTTTTCCAGCTTCAAATAAGGAGTCATATAAATTTTGACCCGCTAAGTCATCATCAACATATACTTCAAAGCCCCCTTGTTTAGACCAGCCTGATCTAGCGATAAAATATTTATGACTTTTAAATTCGTAATAATTAAAATTAAAAAATTTTAATTTTCTGATTTCATCACCAAACAATTTAGACATTAAACCATCTGCAAGAGGTCCTTGTACTGCTAAAATATTTATATTTGGTTCACTAATTTGAACATCAAATTTATTTCCAGCTGCAAGACCTTTGGCAAAAAATATTACATCCGAGTCAGCAATAGAAAGCCACCATTTATCCTCTGCTAATTTATTTATAATTGGATCGTTAACTAATAATCCATCGTCATCTATTATTGGTGCGTAATAGCATTTTCCAACTTTTGACATTGATAAATCTCTACAGGTCATAAGCTGAACTAATTTTGCAGAATCTTTTCCTGAGATTTGAACTTGCCTTTCAGCTGCAACATCCCAAACCTGAACAAATTTTTTTAAGTGGTGATAATCTGACACTAGTGACTTAAAAGAAGCTGGAAGAAGCATGTGATTGTAAACTGTATAACTGCTAACGCCATGAGCTTCTATCCTATCTGTATAAGGTGTGCTTCTTAATCTTCTAGATTTTGCTACAGGAAAATTTTTCATTTTTTTAAAATTCAAAAACCTTTTCTCTTATTTCATATGATTTTGCAATAATAATCATATGATCGTAGCCTTGAACTATCTAGAATTGTTTTCTTAATTCGAATTTTTGTATTTTTCCTGTTGATGTTTTTGGTAACTCACAGAAAATAACTTTTTTTGGAACTTTAAACCCGGCTAATGTCTCTTTACAAAAATCAATTAATTCGTTTTCTGACACAGGTTTGTCTTTAACCATTTCAATAAAAGCACATGGAACCTCGCCCCATTTCTCATCAGGTTTAGCAACTACAGCTGCTATTGAAACTGATGGATGTTTGGAAAGAGTATTTTCAATTTCTATTGAAGAAATATTCTCTCCTCCAGAAATAATTATGTCTTTTGATCTATCTTGTATTTTTACATAACCATCAGGGTGCATTACTGCTAAATCGCCACTATGAAACCAGCCGTCTTTCATAGCTTTTTCTGTAGCATCTTTGTCTTTAAAATACCCCTTCATTACTACATTTCCTCTTATCATGATTTCACCGATTGTTTTTCCATCTTTTGGTACTTCTTTCATTGTCTCTGGATCTAAAACGGTAACCCCCTCCGTATTTGGATATCTTACACCTTGTCTCGCTTTAATCTCGTTTAACCTATCTTCATCAAAATCTTTCCACTCATCGTTCCATGCACATTGCGTAACATGTCCATAAGTTTCTGTTAAACCATAAACATGCATTACCTCAAATCCGAGAGCTTTCATTTTTTTAAATATTACACTTGGTGGAGGTGCTCCTGCAGTTAATACGTAAACTTTGTGCTTGAGTTTTTTACGATCAGTCTCTGGTGCACCTGTAATCATATTCAAAACAATTGGCGCTCCTCCAAAATGTGTTACATCGTACTTATCAATAAGTTCAAAAATTTTTTTTACATCAATATTTCTTAAACATACTGTTCTTCCATTTAACATTGGGATTGTCCATGGATAACACCAACCATTACAATGAAACATTGGTACTATTGTTAAAAAGTTCAAACGATTTGGCATATTCCATGCAACTGAACTTCCAGTTGACATTAAGTAAGCTCCTCTATGATGGTAGACCACACCTTTTGGGTTTCCAGTGGTACCTGAAGTATAACTTAAAGAGATTGATTGCCATTCATCATCTGGCATTTGCCAGTCAAAATTCTCATCCCCAGTATTTAAGAAACTTTCATACTCTAGATCACCAATTTTTTCTAATTTTGATTGATCAGCATATTTATCTTTAATATCAATAATAGTAATTTCTTTATCTAAATTTTTTAGTGCTTTCTTAACCTCTGTATGAAGTTGTCTATCTACTACTAAAACCTTTGCGTCACTATGATTTAAAATATATTTAATGGTATTTGCATCTAATCTGATGTTAATTGTATTCAAAACTGCGCCTGTCATAGGCACTGAATAGTGTGCTTCAAAAATTTCTGGTGTGTTAAATGCTAAGAACGATACTGTATCACCTTTTTTAATTCCAATTTTAGATAAAGCACTAGCAAATTTAACTGATCTTTTGTAAACCTCGGCCCAAGTGTAACTTCTATCCTCATAGACTATTGCTTCATAATTAGGATATATTTCAGTAGCTCTTTTTAAAAAAGTTAAGGGAGTAAGTGGGACATAGTTTGCTTTATTTTTGTCTAAATTCGTTTCGTAATGATTCATAGAAAATTAATTAAATTTAAAGTTCATAATATTTGAACTTCCAGATATCGCAGATTTATAGTGAAGCTCTGCTCTAGGTAATACTTTTTCAAAATAAAATTTTGCTGTATTTATTTTATCATCATAAAATTTTTTGTTGCTATCATATTCATTATAACTCACATTAAGTACTTTAATCCATGAATACGCTAAAGATACAAATCCAAGTGTTTTAAGATAATCATTTGCTGCAGCACTAACATCATCTTTATCATCGTTGTGTTTTTCTTTAATCCAATCAGTAAATTTTGAAAGAATATCTAAGTAATAATTAAGTTCTTTTGAAAAAGTTTTTACTTTCCCATTTTTACGATCGCACTCAGACTTAATCATTTCTAAAAATTTGCCAATTATATCTCCGTTTTTATTTGTTAATTTTCTAAATACCAGATCGGCGGCTTGCACAGAATTAGTGCCCTCATAAATAGGGGTTATTCTATTGTCACGATAAAGTTGTTCTATTCCTTGGTCTTTTGTAAATCCATAACCACCATGTATCTGCATAGCATCACTAGTAATTTCCATTGCTAAGTCAGTAAATAGTGACTTTACAACTGGTGTCATCAAAGAAACATAGTCTGATGCCTCTTGTTTTATTTTTTCATCAGAATGATGAAGACTTACTTCTGTTTGCTGAGACAACCAAAAACATAATGCTCTTTCACCCTCTATAATTGATTTCATATTAAGCAAAGACTTCCTAATATCTGCATGCTCAATAATAAAGTCTGCACCGTTGGTAGATTTAGAATTGTTTGTCTTACCTTGTTTTCTTTCTTTTGCATAGGAAAGTGAATTTTGATAAGCAATTTCTGATATTCCCAGTCCTTGAATACCAACAACAATTCTTTCTAAGTTCATCATAGTAAACATTTGACTTAAACCCTTATTTTTTGGTCCAATCATATAACCAACCGCTTCATCAAAATTTAAAACGCAGGTGGCTGAACCTTTAATACCCATTTTATGTTCTACTGATCCCGCAGAAACACCATTTCTTGGTCCAATTGATCCATCTTCTTTCACAATATACTTTGGTACAAGAAACAGACTTATGCCTTTAGTTCCAGCTGGCGAATCTGAGGCTCTAGCTATGACTAAATGAATAATATTTTCCGTAAGATCGTGATCACCAGATGTTATAAATATTTTTTGTCCACTGATCTTAAAAGTTCCATCTTTTTGTTCAACAGCTTTTGTTTTTAACATTCCTAAATCTGTTCCACAAACTGGTTCTGTTAAACACATTGTGCCACTCCATTTCCCTTCAACCATTTTTGGAAGATATTTATCTTTCATTTCATCAGTTGCATGTCGCAAGAGACAATTATAAGCACCAATTGTTAATTCACTATAAAGTTTAAAAGAGAGTGATGTGGAAGATAACATTTCATCAAAAAATGCACTTACTGTTTTCGGCATTCCTTGACCACCATATTTTGGATCACAAGATAATGAAATCCAGCCATCTTCTATATATTTATTGTATGCTTCTTTATACCCTGGTGGGGTTCTAACAACTCCATTTTCTAGTTGAGCAGGATGTTCGTCTCCAGATAATGCTAAAGGTAATATCAGATTTTCACTAATTTTCGCTGCTTCCCCTAAAATATCTTTTACTAAATCAGAATTAACTTCATTATATTTTTGTAATTCATTATAGTTTTTATTATCTCTCAGTTTATCAAAGAGAAATAACATATCATCTAGTGGAGCTGTATAATTTGGCATTTTTAAACTTTAGAATAATTATAGATTTATTGCAATTTTGAAATTATCGCATCACCCATTTGTGAAGTCGATACCTCTTTCATTCTCTCAGATAGTATATCCTTTGTTCTTAAACCATCATTTAATACTTCTTGCACAGCCTTTTCAAGATTATCAGCTTCATTATCAAGGTCTAAAGAGTACCTAAGAGCCATTGCAAAACTTAAAATTGTTGCAATTGGATTTGCTAATCCCTTGCCCGCAATATCTGGTGCTGAACCATGAATTGGTTCGTACATTGCCCTCATTTCTCCATCTTTATTTTTTGCACCTAATGATGCTGAAGGTAATAATCCAAGTGATCCAGTTAACATTGATGCCTGATCTGAGAGCATATCTCCAAAGAGATTATCTGTTACAATTACATCAAACTGTTTAGGGTTTCTGAGTAGCTGCATTGCACAATTATCAGCAAGCATATGGCTTAACTCTACGTCCTTAAACTCCTTATCATGAAGCTCTTGTACTTCTTCTTTCCAAAGTTGTCCTGCTTCCATTACATTTGATTTCTCACATGAAGTTACTTTGTTAGATCTTTTTCTAGCTAAATCAAATGCTATACGTGCAACTCTTGTTATTTCACTTGTGGTATAAGTATGAGTGTTAACTCCTTTTCTCTCACCATTTTCAATTGGCTTAATTCCTCTTGGTTCACCAAAATATATACCTCCTGTCAACTCTCTAACAATCATAAGGTCTAGACCAGAAACAATTTCGGGCTTAAGTGTTGATGCGCTAACTAATTGCTCAAAACAGATAGCAGGTCGTAAATTTGCAAATAGTTTTAATTCTTTTCTTAATTTTAATAGCGCTCTCTCTGGTTTTTTTGAGAATTCAACATCATCCCATTTTGGTCCACCCACAGCACCCAACATAACCACTTCACTTTCTAAAGCTTTATAAAATACTTCATCAGTAATTGGAGTTCCATGCTTATCGTATGAGCAACCACCAGCAAGATCCTCTTCAATTTCGAAGTCTAAAGATTTATTATTATTAAACCAATTAATTATTTTTTTTACTTCACCAATTACTTCTGGGCCAATACCATCTCCGGGAAGTAAAAGAATTTTTCTTTTTTTTACTTTAATCATCAAATATCCATGGTTTTCGCTGTTTTAAATTGTTTTCAAATTTTTCAATTTTTTCTGATTTTTTTAGTGATAAGGCAATGTCATCCAAACCTTCAAGTAAACACTTTTTTTTAAATGGGTCTATTTCAAATTTAATCTCATTATTTCCAAAAATAACTTTCTCCTCATTTAAATCGATAGATATATCTTCTTTTCTATTTGAATATTCTGAGAGTTCTTTTATTTTTTCTTCTTCAAGGATTATGGGCAAAATACCATTTTTAAAACAATTGCTATAAAAAATATCAGCATAACTAGAACTAATCACACAAGTAATACCAAAGTCTAATAAGGCCCAAGGTGCATGCTCTCTTGATGAACCACATCCAAAATTTTTACCAGCTATTAGAATTTTAGATTTATTATAGGGAGTTTTATTAAGGATAAAATCATTAATCTCTTTTCCTTGGTCATCATATCTCATCTCAAAAAACAAGTTTTTTCCAAGACCAGTTCTTTTAATGGTTTTTAAAAACTGCTTTGGTATAATCATGTCTGTATCGATATTAACTATCGGCAGATATGCAGGAATGCTTTTTAATTTATTAAACTTCTGCATTTAATTTTGATACTTTCTAACATCATCTAAGTTGCCTGAAATTGCTGCAGCAGCAGCCATTCCTGGGCTTACTAAGTGAGTTCTGCCACCCCTACCTTGTCTTCCTTCAAAATTTCTGTTTGATGTGGAGGCACATCTTTCTTCTGGCTTTAATTTATCTGCATTCATAGCTAAGCACATTGAACAACCAGGTTCTCTCCACTCAAATCCTGAATTTATAAATATCTTGTCTAAACCCTCTTGTTCTGCTTGCTCTTTAACTAGTCCCGATCCTGGAACTACCATTGCGTTAACATGAGATGATATTTTTTTATCTTTTAGAATTTTCGCTGCTTCTCTTAAATCCTCTATTCTACCGTTCGTACAGCTTCCTATGAATACTTTATCAATCTTAATGTCTGTTGCTGACATATCAGGTTTTAATCCCATATATTTAAGTGATCTTTCAATCGAATTTTTTTTGTCTTCATCTGTTTCCCTCTGCGGATTGGGAACTTTTCCATCAATTGTGATTACATCTTGTGGTGATGTTCCCCAAGTTATCATTGGTAAGATTTCAGCAGCATTTAGATTTATTTCCTTATCAAAATTTGCATCTTTATCTGTTTTTAAACTATTCCAGTAATTTAAGGCTTTTTCCCAATTTTCACCCTTAGGCGACATTGGTTTACCTTTTAAGTAATCAAATATCTTTTCATCTGGTGCAATCAGTCCTGCTCTGGCTCCGCCTTCGATTGTCATATTGCATATGGTCATTCTTTGTTCAACACTCAATGATCTAATTAAATCTCCTGCATACTCTATTACAAAACCTGTACCACCAGCAGTTCCAATTTTTCCAATTATTTGAAGAATTACATCTTTTGAAGTAACGCCTAATGGAAGTTTGCCATTAACATCTATTTTAAAATTTTTTGCTTTCTTTTGAACTAATGTTTGAGTTGCTAAAACATGTTCAACCTCTGAAGTTCCAATTCCAAATGCTAAAGCACCAAAAGCTCCATGAGTAGCCGTATGGCTATCTCCACATACTATAACTGTTCCAGGTTGAGTAAAGCCTTGTTCAGGACCTATGATGTGCACAATCCCCTGTCGTCTATCATCCATTCCAAAAAGTTGGATACCAAATTCTTTACAATTTGCATCTAAAGTGTCTACTTGTATTTTTGACTCTTGATCAGCTATTCCCTTTGTCCTATCTGTAGTTGGAACATTATGGTCTGCAACTGCTAATGTTAAATTAGGATGCCTTACTTTTCTATTTGAATTTCTTAATCCCTCAAATGCTTGTGGACTTGTGACCTCATGAACTAAATGTCTATCAACAAAAAGAAGGGCTGTTCCATCATCTTGTTGATCAACTAAGTGATCATTCCATATTTTATCGTAAAGAGTTTTAGACATTGAAAAAAAATTTATTTTTTTTCTGAAGGGCTTTCTAATTTTTGTCCTTCCTTAGAAGCTTCTTCTTTTGGTGCCTCCTTAGCTTTAACAGTATCATTTTGTGCTGCTTCTATTTTAGGAGTTTCTTCCTTTGGAGCCTCAACTACTGGAGCAACGTTTTCTTCTGTTACCATTTCTGGCTTAACATCGACATCAATACCAATTTTTTTTCTTATTTTTTCAGCAATTCTTGCTGATTTACCAGTTCTATCTCGTAGATAATATAATTTTGCTCTTCTAACTTTACCTGACCTAATAACTTTAATTGAATCTATTAGTGTTCCATATAATGGAAAAGTTCTTTCAACTCCCTCTCCGAATGAAATCTTTCTTACTGTAAAAGAAGAGTTTATATCTCTGCTTTTTTTTGCAATACAAACACCTTCAAAATATTGAATTCTGTCTTTTTTACCTTCAGTAATTCTTACTCCAACTTTAACAACATCACCTGGGAAAAAATCCGGAATTTTTTTCTCAGAAAGAATTTTCTTAACATTATGCTGGTTTATTTCTTCAATAGTTTTCATGTTAGTATTTATCAAATTACCTCTTCTTATATTTTTCCCATAAATCTGGTCTTCGGACGCGTGTTATAGCCTCAGATTGAGACAAACGCCAGTCTTTAATTTTACTATGGTCACCCGATAATAATACATCAGGTACTGCTTTTTTATCCCAAATTTGAGGTTTTGTATATTGCGGATACTCTAATAGACCATTTTCAAATGTTTCTTCCATCTTTGAGTTGTCGTTTCCTAAAACTCCTGGCAAAAGCCTAAGGACACTATCTATAACAACATATGCTGCGGTTTCCCCTCCAGATAAAACATAGTCCCCAATGCTAATTTCCTCTATGTTTCTTGTGGACAATACTCTCTCATCAACTCCTTCAAAATGACCACAGATAAGTGATAAGGATTTTTCTCTTGCTAATTTTTTTGCATAACTTTGATCAAATTTCTTTCCTCTTGGAGATAAATATAGAATTGTTTCTCCCTCATTTTTGTTTTGATCTATTGATTTAGCTAGCACATCTGCCTTTAGCAACATTCCTGATCCTCCTCCATAAGGAGTGTCATCTACAGTTTTGTGTTTATCTTCGCTGTCCCATCTAATTTTGTCATTATTAGTCCTGTAATGGGTATAATTTTATTAAATTCTTCAACTTGGTTGATTACATTTTGTCCAGAGGTAGCGTCTAAAACTAAAACTACATCGTGAGGAGCTTCAGAGTCTATTTTTTTTGTCACGTTTGCAATTTTTTTGTATTCCTCCATTAAATTTTTTTTGTTTTGTAATCTTCCAGCAGTGTCTATCAAAACTTGATCGAATTGATTATTTACCGCTTCTTCTATTGCTTTATATGCCACTGAAGCTGGATCAGATCCTTGTGATGATTTAGTGATTGAAACATCTACTTTTTTTGACCAATTTTCTAATTGCTCAATAGCTGCTGCT
>CABZJV010000014.1 GCA_902526115.1 uncultured Pelagibacteraceae bacterium | reverse complement strand
TGTAAATCAACAGGATCTTCAACAAGCACTTAGTTATTGTCAGGGGGTAATTGAAAAAAGAAGTACTTTACCAGTTTTATCGAATATTTTAATAGATGCAAGTAATTCAAGCTTAATTATAACAGCAACAGACCTAGATTTAATTTTTATTCATAAAATAAGTAATGTAGAAATATTGAAGGAAGGAAAAACTACAACAGTTTCCTCGACTATATATGATATTGTAAGAAAATTATCTTCTGGAAAAAAAATTAATTTAACTTTAAATGATGCAAATAAACTTCATCTAGAGTCGGAAAAATCTATTTTTAATCTAAATTGTCTCAATCCTTCTGAGTTTCCTATAACAGAAGAAAATTTTAACCAAAATGAATTTGTCATTAAATCTAAACAACTCTTAAAATTACTAAATAAATGCAAATTTTCAGTATCTAATGACGAAACTAGACATTACTTAAGTGGAATTTACTTTCATCAAACAGAGGTAGATGATAAAAATTATCTTACAGCTGTAGCTACCGACAGTCATAGAATGTCTATTTCTAAAATTAGATTAGATGAAAAAATTGATTTTGATCCAATAATATTACCAAAAAAAACAATATTTCAGTTATGCTCTCTCTTGGATAGCTATGATGGTGATGTAAAGGTTTCAAATCTTAAATCTAAAATTAAATTTGAATTAAACGAAAGCATATTAATATCAAAACTTATAGATGGAAAATTTCCTAATTATATTCAGGTAATTCCTAAAAATAACCAAAAAAAACTAGAAATAGATTTAAAACTATTTCTTAATTCTGTTGATAGAGTAGCATCTGTGTCGTTAGATAAAAAAGATGGAGTTAAATTTAATTTATCTAAAGATACCCTAAATTTATCAGTAAATAACGCTAATAGTGGTGATGGAAAGGAGACCGTAAGTGCAAAATTTGATAATGACTTAGAAATAAGTTTTAATTCTAGATATTTAATAGATGTGGCCTCACAATTAGATGGAGAAAAAATAGAAATATTCTTTAGTGATACTGGTTCTCCAGCTTTAATTAAAGATCCAGGCGATTTCGATAGTATATATGTTGTTATGCCAATGAAAGGTTAACCTAACAAGTCAAGTTCGTTATAAATTTTACTCTCTAAATTTTGTAAAAAATTTTCCTTCTCCATCCCAGCATTTATGTGTCTTAAGATAGAAACAGTTATTGTTCTGTGAGTATTTATTGTACCCTTTTTGGGCCACACATTACCAGAATTTATAGCAACTGGTTGGCAAGCAATATTTAATTCTTTATAAATCCTTATCGCTCCTTTCTTAAAGGGTGGACGTTCATTAGGTAAAACTCTTGTTCCTTGAGGAAAAATTATTAATGGTCTATCGCTACCATTTACTGTTCTTAAAATTTCTTCAAAGAATCCTAAATTGTCTTTACTTATCTTATTTCTATTTATCGAAATTGAGCCAATTTTTTTTAGGTACCATCCGAAAATTGGAATCCGAAGTAACTCTTTTTTTAAAATAAAAACTGGTGAATTAAAAACAGTTTGTAGATAAAATGTTTCAAACATAGATTGATGGGATGCAGCAATAAAAAATTTTTGGTCAGTGATAATATTTTCTCTACCTTTAATTACAATTTTTACTGACAAAAAAAATCTTAGACAAAACTTAGCCCAATAACCCATCAATTTTCCTCCAAGCAAAGTAATTTTTCTTGGTAAAAGTAGTGCGGGTAAAAATATTATTGAAATAATAATTATTCCTAGGAAAAAAAATATAGAAAATAATAAATTTCTGATCATTTTTATCAAAAACTAAATCAAGTCTGTATGCTTTTGTCTATTCTTAATTTTTTTAATTCTTCTTCCATTGATAAGCAATTCAACAGCTTTTGGTCTAAGATTATAATTAGAGCTTAAAGACATTCCATAAGCTCCCACATCACATATGGCTAAAAAATCTTTTTCTCTTAGCTTTTGATATTTTTTTAAGGTTACAAATTTATCTGTACTTTCACAAATAGGACCAACAAATTCATATATATTTTTTGATATATTACCTGATTTTCTTACAGGTAATATTTTATGGACCGCACCATATAGAGCTGGTCTCATAAGGTCGTTCATTGCAGCATCTAAAATAATAAATTTCTTTGCTCCACTATCTTTGATATAAATTATTTTAGATATCAAACTGCCTGTATTACCAATAATAGATCTACCAGGTTCAAATATAATTTTTGTATTAAATTTTTTTAAAAAATTATTAATTGCTAAATTATATCTTTTATAATTAAGTTGTTTAATTTTATCATTGTAGGCAATTCCCATCCCTCCACCTAAATCAACAAATTTAAATTTGTGTTTGGTTTTGCTAATAATATTACTAACAGCTTTAAGCATTTTCTCATAAGGTTTATGGTCTAATATTTGACTACCTATGTGAACACTTAAACACTGAAGGTCAATATTTTTTGAGTTTTTGCAAAAATTTACCAGTTTAAAAAATTCTTTACTGTTTACACCAAATTTATTCTCACTTTTACCAGTAGAAATTTGTTTAAGAGTTTTTGCATCTGTATTTGGGTTTAGTCTTATACCAATTTGCACTATTTTATTTTTTCGTCTAGCAATTTTTTCAATTACCTGAATTTCACTTTCTGACTCCGCATTAATAAGTAATATTCTTTTTTCAATAGCAAAATTAATTTCTTCGCTAGTTTTACCTACTCCAGAAAATACAATTTTGCTTGGATTAATCCCTGCTTTTAAAGCCATCATTAGTTCTCCTTTTGAGACGACATCTGCACCTAATCCAAATTTTTTAATTTCTCTAATTAAGTTTACGTTAGTGTTAGATTTTACTGAAAAGCAGATTAATGGAGAAAAAGATTTAAAATTTTTTTTAAAATTAATTATATTTTCTTTCAATTTTGAGTAAGAATAACAATAAGTTGGAGTACCAAATTTACTAGCAATATTTTGAACACTTACTCCTTCAATAAATAGTTTTTTTTTGTTATATCTCATTAATTTTCAAATATTTGTGCACATTTTTCATTATCTGAACCCGAATATTTTGGGCATCCTTTTTTTCCACAAGATACAAATAAGATTAAAAATAAGAATATTATAGTTAATTTTTTAATCATATTTCTTTTTTGTATTTCACTATCATTTTTTTAATATTATCAAAAGATGTTCCCCCAAATGATTTTTTTGAGTTGATAGAATTGTTTAAATCAAAGACTTTTAAAACATCTTTATTAAGTTTAGGCTCAACTTTTTTAAGCTCGTCTAAAGTTAATTCATTTAAATTTTTTTTTCTTTTTTCTGCTAAATTCACTATAGCGGAAGTTTTTTGATAAGCATTTCTAAACGACATTGAATGATTTTTAACAAGATAGTCTGCTAAATCAGTTGCAGTGATATACCCAGTATTTGCAAGTTCGAACATTTTTTTTTTATTTGGACTACAATTTTTTAATATTTCGTCAAAAATTTTCAGACAATTAATAAGTGTATCGTATGAGTCAAACACAATTTTCTTATCATCCTGAAGATCTTTATAATAAGATAATGGTAACCCTTTTAATATAGTTAACATAGAAAACAAGTTTCCATAAGAATTTCCAGATTTTCCTCTCAGATACTCCAAAAGATCAGGATTCTTTTTTTGAGGCATAATTGAAGAGCCAGTTACGACCTTATCAGATAAATTAATTAAGTTAAATCCATCTGAATTCCAAATAATTAAATCTTCTGCAATTCTTGATATATGCATAGAGCAGACTGAAACACTGAAAAGAAAATCAAGCACAAAATCTCTGTCTGAAACTGTATCAATAGAATTATTTGTAGGTTTTTTAAAACCAAGTTTCTTTGTAGTGTAATCTCTGTCTATATTAAATGACGTTCCAGATAAAGCAGCAACACCAAGAGGATTCTCATTTAAACTTTCTAGATTATTAGAAAATCTTTTTTTATCACGATTAAAAATTTCAACATAAGATAATAAATAATGTCCGAATGAAATTGCCTGAGCATTTTTTAAATGGGTAAAACCAGGCATTATAGTATGAATATTTTTTTCAGCAAGTTTGATAGAACTCTTAATGATTTTATCAAGATTTTTACTTATTTCCTTTGTTGCAGATTTTAACCATAACTTAAAATCAGTGATCACCTGGTCATTTCTTGATCTAGCTGTATGAACATAACCAGCTTCTTCACCAATAATTTGAAAAAGTCTTCTTTCAATATTCATATGTATGTCTTCATATTTTTTGTTGAACTCAAATTTTTTACTCGAGATCTCTCTTTCTATTTTATTAAGACCATAAATAATTTTATTTTTAATTTTAAATGAGATTATTTTTTGTTTAAAAAGCATTTCAACATGAGCAACTGATCCTTTGATATCTTCCTTGTAGAGTTTCTTATCAACATCTATAGAATTACCAACTTTTTGAAATAAACTTGATGATTTTTTTTTAATACGCGTGCTCCATATTGCCTGGTTGTTTTTATTTTTTGTCATGATATTTAATTATACCTATTTAACATGAGAATTTTAATATTATTTACTTTTTTAATAACAAATACTCTTGCAAATGAATTGCCAGATCAAAAAAATCTTATAGTTCATAAAATCCCAAAAACATACGATAATATTATTTTTTTAGATGATGAAAATAAAGAAATTAATATTCAAAATCTCGAAAGTCAGTTGTCACTACTCAATTTTTGGGCAACTTGGTGTGCACCATGTAAAGAGGAGATGCCATCTTTAAATAGGCTTCAAGTAAATAAAAAAGTAGAGAATTTAAAAATATATCCAATTAATATTAGCAAAGAAAGTCTAACTAAAGTTAATAGTTTTTTTGCTGAGTTAGGTATAGACAATCTAGAGCCCTATTTTGATAATCCATTAACTTTAGCAAAAACTTTTTCCTTAAGAGGAATTCCAACGACTATACTTTTAAATTCTAAAGGAGAAGAGTTTGCAAGAATTATTGGTTCAATAAATTTTGATGATGAAAATTTTATTAATTGGCTGAAAAATTTAAATTAGTCTTTAAAGAAATAAGCAAAAGCTACCAAAGCAATGATAGCTATAAATTGCAAAATGACTCTCATTTGCATTAACTTATTTGAATATTTCTTACTTGTTTCGCCACCCTTAAATAGAGTTCCTATACCTAAAATTAAGACAACACCCACAGCAATTAAAAGTGCAATGGATAAAACTTTAACTATTATTCCTGAAAACATGAATATATTGTAAATTGTTTTAGGAAATAAAACACTTAATTAATTAACTATGACATTTTGCCTTAACTCCGTAATTATTAAACCCGAAAATGGAAATAAAATAAAAAATGCAATTATTTTGCTTCATGGATATGGTGGTGACGGCAAAGACATTAGTATGCTTTCATTAAATTGGAAAAGACATATGCCAAATACAGTTTTTATATGTCCAAATGGGCACGAGCCCTGTGCCATGAATCCTTCTGGATATCAATGGTTTGATCTAAGCAAAGATGATCCATCTTATGTATTAGAACAATCAATTAAAGCAGAAAACATAATTAAAAATTTCATAGAGGAGATTAAAGCAGAATTCAATTTATCAAACAATGATATATGTTTATCTGGTTTTAGCCAAGGTTGTATGATGTCTTTAAGCGTTGGCTTAACATCAAATGAAAAATTTTCATGTATAGTTGGTTTTTCTGGAAAGATTATTGATCAAGAAAATTTAAAAAATAGAATTAAAAATAAAACTGAAACTTTACTTATTCACGGTGATACCGATCAAATTGTCCCACCAATTAACTTACTTGAAGCAAAAGACTTTTTAATAAGAAATAATGTGAAAGTTGATACACTTTTAATCAAAAATTGTGATCATCATATTCCCATACAAGCTTCTAGCACAGCACTAAATTATATCTTAAAGAAACTTTAATATCTCTTGATGTTGATTAAGTAGATCAACTAAGTTAAAATAGTTTATGAATAATTTTATTGAACAAAACGTTTCACTAGAAAAATGTCCAGCATTAGTTTTAAATGCTGATTACAGACCTTTAAGTTATTACCCTTTATCATTATGGTCCTGGCAAGATACAGTTAAATCTGTTTTTTTAGATAGAGTAATCATAGTGAGCAACTATGATAGAATTATTCGGAGTCCCTCTTTTAATATGCAATTGCCAAGTGTTATTGCTCTTAAGGATTATATTGTTCCACAATCAAAACCTAGTTTTACAAGGTTTAACGTATTCTTAAGAGATAAATTTTCTTGCCAGTATTGTGGTAGTGATGATGAGCTTACTTTTGATCATTTGCTTCCAAGATCAAAAGGAGGTGAAACCAATTGGGATAATGTAGTTACGGCGTGCTCTGCATGCAATGTAAAAAAGGGTGGAAAATTATTAAAAAATTCAGGGATGAAATTACATAAGTATCCTTACAGACCTTCAACAGAAGACCTACATAAAAACGGAAAAAATTTTCCTCCAAACTTTCTTCATAAAAGTTGGATGGATTATCTATACTGGGACGTTGAGCTAGAGGCTTAGATTTTTTCAGATATATTTATTGCAATCTTAGAGCCAGTTTTTATTAATTTATCTAAAATCGAGTAAGGTCCTTTTTTGGTTGCGCCCTTTTCATAAGCTATATCTTTATGATTTAACTCGTCCTCTCTGAATTTGATAATTTTTTTCTTTAATGTTTTTTCACTATCATCAAGTTGATTAATTTGATTTAAATAATGCTCGTCAATAACTTCCTCAACGGAGGCAGTACAAAGCATAGCTGCTTTTTTGCCCAGTAAAGTTGATCCAAAACCTAAACCTACACCTAATAAATCCCAAAGAGGTAAAAATTTTGTTGGAGCTATGTTTCTTTTTTTTATTTCTTCCTCAAAAAAATCTCGATGCTCTTTTTCATGGATTTTCATTTCTTCGATAGTTTCTTTTAATTTGTCGTTTTTTACAAATGTATTTAAAGCTAGTAGTTGACCTTCATAAATTTTTACAGCACCTCTTTCACCTGCATGATCTACTCTTATAAATTCTTCAATTTTTTTTTTATCTATTTTTTTCATATTTTAAGTAAACTTTTGTTAAACTAATAGTTAATATTAAAGAAATTATTATATTAAAGCTTGTAAGAGATAATCCAAAAATTTTAAATGCTACATCTTTGCAACTTATATTTTTTTGTTGCAATTGCTTTAATATTTCATCTTTATCAGTAATATTTTTATCTTTTTCAAGATTGCACAATAAAGACTCTTCTATTAGACCTTGTTCAATTCCTAAGTGATATAGAGACAATAATGTCGCTGTAAAAAAAATTATAATCAAAAATAAAATAAAATACTTTTCTAACTTTTTATATTTAAAGTTTGCTAAAAGAATTAATATAGCTAAAAAATAGGGAATTCTTTCATATAGACAAAGATTGCATGGTTGGTAGCCAAGTACGTATTCTATAAAATAGGCAGACATTAAAGCAATAAAGCTTATTAAAAATATAGCCAAGAACAAATTTTTTTTACTAGGGTTAAACATTAAATTTATAAAATAAAAATATTATTAAGAATATAATAACAAGAAATATTCCCAAAATGCCAAACCATTTTGATCCGTGCTTATACATAAAATCAGTGAATAAATGTCCAAATTTGAAAGATAAGTAAGAAATAATAAAAAACCTAAGACCTCTTGAAATTAGACTTACTAGAATAAAGATAAAAAAATTAAAACCAATTAATCCACTTGCAATTGTGAATGCTTTGTAAGGTAAGGGAGTAAACCCAGCTAAAAAAAGTATACTTAGCCATGCTAAAAAACCCTCTCCTATAGAAAGACTATATTTTAATTTTTCAACTTTATTTTCATATCCATAAAACTCAATTATACCAAATGCTAAATCATAGAAAAATAATCCTAGAAAATATCCAAAAACGCCTCCTAAAACAGAATAGATAGATGCTATTAAAAATATTTTTATATAATTTTTTTTCTTTGCAATTACCATCGGTACAATCATAACATCCGGAGGTATAGGAAAAAATGAACTTTCAATAAACGATACTAAGCCTAAATAAAAGTTTGAGCTTCTATGGGATGCTAAATCTAAACATTTTCTGTATAGAGCTTGAAACATTTTTTGGTTTTAATATAATTTTAGTTCTTATACTATTTAAATATAATTTAATTCAAATTAGTGGGCGAATGGCGGAACTGGTAGACGCGCACGACTCAAAATCGTGTTTCGTAAGAAGTGAGAGTTCGATTCTCTCTTCGCCCACCAAAAGATATGGAAATAAATAAACAAAATAATCTTTTAGAACTTTTTTATCAACAATACTTAAAAGAAAATCCTGATCAAATTTTTTTGAAATCATTAAAAAATTCAGACAATCAATATACTTGGAAAGAAACGTATTTAAATATTTTAAAATTATCAGAGGAATTAAGTTCATTAATAGAGAACAAAGATCGTTGTTTATTAATTTCAGAAAACAGACCAGAGTGGATGATTACTGATCTTTCAATAATGTTGGCAAAAGGTATTACTGTTCCGGCATATACTACCTATGTTGAAAGAGACTATGAATATCTAATTAATGATTGTAATCCATCAGTTGTAATTGTTTCAGATCATCTTCAATATAATAAAATAAAAAATATAATTAAATCTAAACCTTTCATAAAAAAAATATTATCATTTGAAGAAATCAAAGATGCAAAAAATGTTATTTGTATAAAAAATATTTTTAAAAAAGAAAAATTTCAAGAAAAAGATTTTCTAAACTTAGGTATTTTCAGAAATGATCTTGCTTGCATAATTTACACTTCGGGTACACAAGGAAACCCTAAAGGTGTAATGTTGAGTCATGGAGGAATACTAAGTAATTGTGAGGGTGCATTATTTTTACTTCAAGAATTTATTTCTAAGAAGGCCAGGTTTCTTACCTGGTTACCCTTGTCACATTCTTATGAGCACACTGTTCAATTTGTGCAGATAGCATTGGGTGCAAGAGTGTTTTATGCTGAAAGTATAGATAAGCTTATAAAAAACATGGGTGAATGTCATCCTGATATCATGACGGCTGTTCCAAGATTTTATCAAAATTTATATCAAAAAATAAATGCTTCTTTTGAAAAAACAAAGGGGTTAAAAAAATATCTCATAAATAAGATGTTATTTTTAGGAGAGAAAATTTTATTTAAAAACAAATTATCTTATTTAGAAAAAGTACAAAATACTATTTGCGAAAAAATAGTTCGAAAAAAAATAAAAGCACAATTTGGCGGTTCTCTAAAGCTGTTTATTTCAGGAGGGGGAGCATTAGATAAAGATGTAGGAATATTTTTAAACGCTATAGGATTACCTACATTACAGGGATATGGTTTGACTGAGACCTCACCAGTGGTTAGCTGTAATCCAAAAGACGATATAAGAATTGATACTGTTGGACCTGCTTTTTCTATAAATGAGGTCAAAATAGCTGATGATGGAGAGATCTTGGTTAAGGGTGAAAACGTAATGTTAGGTTATTGGAATAAAGATGAGGAAACTAAAAAAGTTTTAAAAGAAGGATGGTTATATACTGGTGATATTGGACATTTCGAAAATAAGTACTTAAAAATTACTGACAGAAAAAAAGATATTTTAATTACCCCTGGTGGAGATAACATTTCACCAATAAAAATTGAAAATGATTTATTAAAAATTAGTTTTGTTGAGCAAACTTTGGTTTATGGAGATAATAAACCCTATTTAGTTGCTCTGTTGGTTTTAAACAAAGACAAATCTAATCTATCTAATGATATTATTTTAAAAGAAATAGAAACAGTAAATACAAATTTATCAAAAATAGAAAAAATAAAAAAATTTATTATTATTAAAGATCAATTTACAATTGAAAATGGGTTGATAACTCCAACATTAAAATTAAAAAGATATAAAATTATTCAAAAATATAAAAATCAATTAGAAAATCTTTATTAGTTTACTTTATAAAATTGTTTATTAACCGCATAAACATTAACAAAATTAATAGTAAAATTTTTTATAAAATTTAAAATTAAAAAATAAATTTTTCTGAAATTTTCCTTTTAATTAAAGGTTTGACATAGCTTGTATAAAAAAATAAAAATATACAAACAGCGAATCATTTTGATTCGTTTAACTAAAAAAGGGAGCTAAAGATGCCTAAGAAAAGAAAAAAAGCGGCAAAGAAAACTAAGAAAAAAGCTAAAAAGAAAGCTAAGAAAAAAGCTAAAAAAAGAAGAAGAAAATAGTAACTTAGTAATCTTTACAAAAAACGCTTCTTATTACAATTTGTATGAGAAGCGTTTTTTTTTAATCTTCAATTGGTTCGTCTGTATCTGAAATTGGCTCCTCTTCTGGTAATTCAGAAGAAGTTGTTTTAGCTGAGCTAGAAGTTGTTTGAGCTTGAATACCTAAATTTCTCTTTAAGGCTTTATCTAGTTTTTTTTGAGTGTCTTCAAAAGATAAATTTAATATGATTTGAAATTCAGATAATATTCGTTCGTACGCTTTTTCAAATAGTTGTCTTTCACTGTAAGATTGATCTACCATAAGATCATCACCTTTATTTAAATCTCTGACAACTTCAGCTAGTTCGTAAATCTTGCCAGATGAAATCTTTGCCTCATACTCTTGTGCTCTTCTGCTCCACATCGATCTCTTAATTTTTGGTTTGCTTTTTAATATTGATACACATTTATTGACTTGATTAATAGTTGCTAAAGGTCTTAAATGTGATTGTTTATTTACAGGTACCATACCGTTAGCTTTATCTTTTTCAAATTTTATAACATACGTTTCAACATCTATTCCACCAATATTTATCTTTTTGAATTCAGTAATTTGTCCAACCCCATGCTTTGGATAAACTACATAATCTTTTATTTTATATTCTCTTTTTTCTGTTTCCTGCTTTTTTACTTTTTTAATCTCAGGCTTTATTTCGTTAGTTTTTGAAATTCTTAGATTATCTGTTTTTAACTCTACTGATGAAGTTGGAGTTTTTGAGATTTTTTTAATTTTTTTTGATTTGGAAATAATTTTTTTTGGGACTTTTTTTATTCTCTTTAAAATTGTCTTTTTAACTTTTTTTTTTTTAACTTTTTTTTTCACTTTTTTTTTAGGTTTGGTTTTAAAGATTTTCTTTAAAATATTTTTCGTACTTATCTTGCTCATTTTTAAATTTTTCATGATCCAGTGGTGGATCTTTTCTTTTACTTATATTTGGCCAAATCTCAGAATATTTTTTATTGATCTCTAACCATTTCTCACTTCCAGGCTCTGTATCTGCTGCTATTGCATCAACCGGACACTCTGGCTCACAAACGCCACAATCTATACACTCATCGGGGTTAATTACAAGCATATTTTTACCTTCATAAAAACAGTCAACTGGACATACATCTACACAGTCAGTTAATTTACACTTAATACATTTATCGTTAACAATATAAGTCATAATTATTTTTTTTTAATTTTATTCTTAATATCTCCCATAATTTTACTGTCAATATAAAGTAATCCCGCAAGTCTCCTCATTAAATTTGTTTCATATATATCAGCGTCCTCATTTGAATAAATGATTGACCATAATGCCTCAACTATTTTTATTTTTTTTTGATCCGACAGATTTTTAGCCTCCCTTGTAAAATCTAAAATTTGGTTTGAGTTTTCCTCAATAATTTTTCCTTCTTTAATTGTATTAGAAAGATTTTCTTTTTTTAAACCTAACTCTAGAAGAGTTTTTTTTATAATTTCTTCTTCCTGTAAAGTATAATCTTGATCAATTTTAGCAGCATGAATTAGCAAGGCACATATTTTGATTAAAAAATTTTCTTTTTGGTCATTATCTTTTTTTCTAAATAACATAGAAATTAACTTAAATTTAAATTTTTTAATATTTTGAATGGATTTTCGCTTGAAATTTTTTTCAAATTCACTCTTTTAAAGTTTTTAGATGGACGATATTTGAAGTATGTTTCTTCTTCTTTATTAAAGACACTATAATTCATTTTTTTTAATAGTTTTATAAAATTTTCTTTGCTACAACCTAAAAGATTAAGCATTTCAGCGGTCATTTTAATTTCTTTTTTTTCTGATGAATTTGATTTAATTATTAACATGAAAAGCCTTTCTAAAATATCTATTCTAACAAATAAATTATCAAATTTTTCATATCCACATAAAAGCATGAAGCTTTGATTATTTGAATTTTTATCCTCTAAAAAATTCAATCCAAATGTTGGTGGTTTTAGATTATAATATTTTTGATGAAAGTTTTTCCATAACAATGTTCTTAGGGAAACTGCCTCTGGTTTTATTAACTGATAAAGGAAAACATGATATCTTCCAAATTTAACACCTATTTCTCTTAGAATTTTTCTTTCATTCTGCTCAAGATTTTTTAAATAGTCAGCTACCTTTTCTCTTTTTAAGACACCATTGTTCTCATAAAGTTGATAAGCCAAAGCTTTTATTGAAGAATTATTTTCATTAATATTTTTTAAATCAAAAAGACTCTTTAAAACATTATTAATTTTATTATTTAACCATTTATTGATATATTCATTTAGTTTTCGCTTTAAACCTTGTTCAACAATGTCGTCTATAATTAAATTAAAATTTGGATTAAGATAATCAATGCCTAAAGATAGTTTAGCAATAGGAAAATTATTCCAGTAAATTTTAAAATCATCATTAAGTTCAATTAAACCAGTACTAATAATTGACTGAATTCTTTTTTCAAATTCAGGTCCAATAGTTTGTCTGGCAGCTTTTTTTAGTGATTTAATATCAGTTTCTAGTGCACCTTTTTTAAGATCTAATTCTAATTTTAATCCATTTATTTTACCAATGAATTGGTCATCAATCATTACATTGTTATTTTCTAAAATTTCAGTTTTAAATTCCATATCCTGTTTTAAGCCTCTAGCAAGAACACTTGCCCTTTTGTCGATAAATGTTTTTGTAAGTTCTTCATGAAGTCTGTCTGAAAGTCTATCTTCTAAGTGTTTAGTTTTTTCTACCCAATAATTCTGATTTTCTACCCAATTATTTTTATTTGAAACATATGACCAAGTTCTCACATTTGCAATTCTATTTGACAAAGAGTCGACATTTCCATCTAATTTATCAAGTTTCATAAGCTGTAATCTCATATAATCCTCTGAAATAAGTCCTTTTTTACTGTTTAACGATTTAAAAACATTCCCTATAACTTCATAATGATTTCCATAAGTTTTTTTTACAAAATCTGGAATTTGACAACATTCCCATAAAAGACTTAAAGTATTTTTGTTTAGTTCTAAATTAGATAAATGAGTGTCCTTTAAAAAATATTTAAGTGCTTTTTCATCCTCACATTCATGTATTTTTTTTAACCATTCCATCTGAGGTTTTTCCTCTAAACTTTTTATTAAGCTTAGTGAATTATTAAAATTTAAATTAGAATTTCTCCAGTACAAAGTTCTTATTTCTTCAAATTTGTGACTTTCTAACAGTTCAACATTTTCAGCTGAAATCTCTTTACATTCACCTGTAATTCCAAAACTTCCATCATTTAAGTATCTACCAGCTCTCCCAGCAATTTGCCCTATCTCAGATAAATTAAGCCTTCTTAATTTTTTTCCATCAAATTTTTTTAGATTCGAAAAATAAACATAATCCAAATCCATGTTTATTCCCATACCTATGGCATCAGTCGCTACTAAAAAATCAACATCACCTGATTGATATAGTTCAACTTGCGCATTTCTTGTTTTGGGACTTAAAGAACCCATTACGATAGCCGCACCACCCTTCTGCCTTCTAATGAGCTCTGCTATTGCATAAACTTCTTCCGAAGAAAAAGCTATTATGGCAGTTTTTCTATTTATTCTCGAAATTTTCTTATGTCCAGCATATGAAAGTTTTGAGAGTCTATCTCTATTTATAAACTCTATATCTCCTTCCAATTTTGATATAATACTTTTAATAGTATTTGAACCCATCAACATTGTGAGTTTATCCCCTCTCATGTTGATTAGTCTATCTGTAAAAATATGTCCTCTTTCATGATCTCCACACATTTGAATTTCGTCGACTCCAACAAAATCTAAGTGCTTATCAATTGGCATTGACTCAACTGTACATAAAAAATATTTTGCATTTGGAGGTATTATTTTTTCTTCACCAGTTATTAACGCAACTTTATCAACACTAATTTTTTTAATTATCTTGTCATAAACTTCTCTGGCGAGTAACCTTAGAGGAAATCCAATCATTCCAGTTTCAAAAGAAAGCATAGTTTCTATAGCAAAATGAGTTTTGCCAGTATTTGTCGGACCTAGAACAGCAGTAATTTTATGTTTACCCATTTCTATCATTAGTATTTGTTTTTTTTTACCTACCAGATGTTGTTACTGTTAAAGAACAAAAATAGGCTAAAACAAGACCGAATCGGATGGTAAAAAGTTCTCATTTTCTATTTAAACGTTTTTAGAATATCACAATTAAGTTTAATTCTATAATAATTATTTATACTAATAAAATGACCAAAAAACTTTGGCAACCTTCTTTAAAGCAAAAAAAAAATTCTAATCTTTTTGCTTTTGAAAATTATCTTTCAAAAAAATACAATAAAAATTTTAAAAGAAATTATAAAGATATATTAAAATGGAGCATTAAATATTCTCCTGAGTTTTGGAGCACATTTTGGGATTTTAGTAAAATTAAAGGCGTAAAAAGTAAACAAAATATTAAAAAATCTAAAATATTTTATAAAAATCTATTTTTACCTAATACGAAATTAAATTTTGGAGAAAATTTATTATCTAAAAATACAAATGAAAAAGCCATAACTTTTATAAGTGAAAATGGCTTTAGAGAGGAAAGATCTTGGAAGCAGTTAAGATTAAATACGAGCAAACTTTTAAAATTTTTTAAAGATATAAAGTTAAATAAAGGAGATAGAGTAGCCGCTTACATGCCAAATTGTATAGAAACAGCTGAAGCATTCGTAGCTACATCGTCAATAGGTGGAATTTGGTCATCTTGTAGTCCAGATTTTGGGGTAAGTGGTGTTGTAGAAAGATTTTCTCAAATCAAACCAAAAGTATTATTTATTTCAGATAAATACTTTTATAATGGTAAAAAAATAAATGTTGTTAATAGACTTCCCAAAATTTTAAAATTAATTCCATCTATAAAAAATATAGTTATCGTAAATTATCCAGGTAAAAAATCTGTTAAAAACAAATACAAATTTAAAAGACAAAAACTATTTAAGTGGAGTGACTTAATAAAAAAAACTACAAGCGAAATTAAATTTAATCAATATGATTTTGAAAGTGAATTAGCAATTTTATATTCAAGCGGAACTACAGGTAAACCAAAATGTATTTGCCATAGAGCTGGTGGCGTTTTAATTCAACATAAAAAAGAACATCAATTACATTGTGATATTAAGGAAGGAGATAACGTATTTTATTTTACCACTTGTGGTTGGATGATGTGGAACTGGTTGATATCCGTATTAGCATCTAAAGCTTCTATAGTTTTATTTGATGGTTCACCAACTTATAAAAGAAGTGATTTACTTTTAAGAATTGCAGAAAAAGAAAAAATTACATTGTTTGGAGTTAGTGCAAAATATATTGACTCACTTAGGATTTCTTTACCTAATCTAAGATTTAAATATAAATTAAATAATTTAAAAACAATTTGTTCGACAGGCTCTCCATTATCTAAAGATGGATTTAAATATATATATCAAAATATAAAAAAAAAAGTTCATTTAGCATCTATTTCAGGAGGGACTGATATAGTTTCATGTTTTGTACTTGGAAATTTGTATCAGCCAGTAAATTTAGGGGAAATTCAAAATAAAGGCTTAGCTTTAGATGTAGATGTATTTAATGATAGAGGTAAATCACAAAAAAATATTAAGGGAGAATTGGTTTGTAAAAATCCCTTTCCTTCAATGCCCTTAAAATTCTGGAGAGATAAAAATGATATTAAATTTAAAAATGCTTATTTTAATCGTTTTAAAAATACATGGCACCATGGAGACTATGCAGAAATTAAAATGACTGGTGGATTTGTTATTCATGGAAGATCGGACACAACACTAAATCCTGGTGGAGTAAGAATGGGAACAGCTGAGATTTATTCCGAGGTAGAAAAATTTAAAGAGATTAATGAGTCTCTTGTAGTGGGACAAGCTTGGAAAAATGATATTAGAATAGTTCTTTTTATAGTGATGAATAAAAAATACTCATTTACAGAAAAACTATCTTTAAAGTTAAAATTAAAAATAAGAAAAAATACTTCACCAAGACATGTACCAAGTAAAATAATTGTTGTGAATGATATTCCAAGAACAAAAAGTGGAAAAATAGTTGAATTAGCAGTTAAGAATATAATTGATGGAAACAAAGTAAAAAACAAAGAGTCCCTGACAAATCCAGACGTACTGAAATATTTTAAAAATTTAAAGGAACTAGAATATTAAATTTTTATCGTTTTGTTAAAATTTTCCATACACCTGAAGCAGATGTTATTATTTTATTATTACATTTAAGCTCACAAAATATAAATACTAGTGTAGCCGTTTTTTTTAAAATTCTAGTGTATCCTATAATTTCATCACCTTTTTTAGATGCTCCAATAAATTTTAGGTCTAACGAAATTGTAACACAAGGTAAATTTCCCGCTGCTCTATGCACAGCAGTCCCTGACCCTGCATCAACTAGTGCTGATAGATAACCACCGTGTGTTATTCCTGCTGCGTTTAAATGGTTTTCGTTAATTGTTGTTTTAAACTCATATTCTACCTCAGAAATTGACCTAAATAAAACACCACTATTATGTTTCATAAATCCGGGCTTAATACTTATTTGTTCAAATTTGCTAGTCATAATTTTTTTATAATATAAAAGTTAAAATAATTAAAATAATTAAAATAATTATAAAAAAATAAATAACTGATTTTTGCAATGATGCTTTTAAAAGCCAATCAAACATTTTAACCCCTTTTTTGGTGGACCGCCCAGAACTCGAATCTGGAATCTCCCGGTTCGTAGCCGAGCGCCTTATCCAATTTGGCCAGCGGTCCATAAATTATTAAATATTGTAAATATATCAAAATTTACTGCTTTTTTAGATTTTAATAACAATTTTTGAACAATTAAAATAGAGGTTTGCACAAAAAAGACATTTAATGTGCTAATATATCATTAAATATACTTTTATTAAGGTGTATAAACCATTTTAAAAAATGAGCGAAAAATTACTTGTCCCTGACATAGGTGAGTTTGAGGACGTTGAAGTTATTGAAATACTTGTAAAAGTTGGAGATCAAATAAAGAACAATGATCCTTTAATAACAATTGAAAGTGATAAATCTAGCGTTGAAATTCCTTCAACAGTTTCAGGTAAGATAGAAAAAATAGAACTTAAAGTTGGAGACAAAGTTTCAAAGGGAGATCTAATTTTGAATTACTCTTCTTTATCAAATTCTTTACCTGAAAGCTCACTTCCGAAGGATACTGAAAGCATTATAAAACAAGCAGAAGAGGCTATAGATAATAAAAAGGATGAAGAAATAAACACAAAAGAAACTACTCCTGAAAAAAAACAATCAAAAATTGAAGTAATTAATGGTGCAGACCTAGATCCCCTCGAAACAAATGACTGGCTAGAGTCTTTATCAGCTGTAATTTCAAAAGACGGAAATCAAAGAGCTCATTTTTTAATAAAAGAATTAATAAATAAAGCTTATCGTGAAGGTGCAAATATTCCTTATACACAAAATACTCCATACATAAATACAATTCCTCCTGAAGCAGAAGTAAAGTCTAGTGGAGACCAAAATATAGAAAGAAGAATAAGATCATTAATTAGATGGAATTCAGCTGCAATGGTTGTTAGAGCAAATAAAAAGTTTCCTGAGCTTGGAGGGCACATAGGTACTTTTGCATCTGCAGCAACATTGTACGATGTGGGAATGAACCATTTTTGGAGAGCAAAAAATAATAGATTTGGTGGAGATTTGATTTATTTCCAAGGTCATAGTGCACCTGGAATGTATGCAAGAGCATTTCTTGAAGGAAGATTAAACGAGAAACAATTAGATAGTTTTAGACAAGAGGTAAAACCTGGTGGACTTTCATCATATCCACATCCATGGTTAATGCCAAAATTTTGGCAATTTCCAACTGTCTCTATGGGATTAGGCCCTATGCTTGCAATATACCAGGCAAGGTACATGAAATATTTAATTAATAGAGGACTGATAAAAGATGAGGGTAGGAAAGTATGGGCTTTTTTGGGAGATGGAGAAATGGATGAACCAGAGTCAATGGGTGCAATTGGTCTTGCTGCGAGAGAAAATTTGGATAATTTAATATTTGTTATCAATTGCAATCTCCAAAGACTTGACGGACCAGTTAGAGGTAATGGAAAAATTATTCAAGAGTTAGAAGGTAGTTTTAGAGGATCAGGTTGGAATGTGATAAAAGTAATTTGGGGTTCATATTGGGATTCATTGATTGCAAATGATAGAACTGGCCATTTAGTAAAAATTATGAATGAAACAGTTGATGGAGAATATCAAGCAATGAAAGCAAGAGATGGAGCTTATGTTAGAGAGAAATTTTTTGGCAAATATCCTGAAACTTCAGAGCTAGTTTCTAGTCTTTCAGATAAAGATATTTGGAGGCTTAACAGAGGTGGTCATGATCCCCACAAAGTTTATGCTGCATATGATAAAGCAATTAAGAATAAAGGGAGTCCTACAGTTATAATTGCTAAAACTATTAAGGGATATGGAATGGGAAAATCAGGAGAAAGTGTTAACACAACCCATCAAACAAAAAAATTAGATGTTGACGATCTAATGTATTACAGAGATCGTTTTGACGTTCCTTTAACAGATGAGCAGGTCAGAAATATCGAATACTTTAGGCCAGAAGAAAAATCTCCAGAAATTAAGTATTTGAAAGAAAGAAGATTAAAATTAGGAGGATTTTTGCCAGAGAGATCTACTTTTGCAAAACCAATTAAAGCACCTTCAAAAAATATTTTCGATTTTATGAAAGACTCCACAGGTGAAAAAGAAATGTCCACAACAATGGCTTTAGTTAGAATGCTTACTAGTTTAATGAGAGATAAAAATATTTCTCCAAGGTTGGTTCCAATTATACCTGATGAAGCAAGAACATTTGGTATGGAAGGTTTTTTTCAAAAGATTGGAATTTATGCTCATGAGGGGCAAAAATACGAGCCAGAAGATTCAGCTCAATTAACTTCATATAGAGAAGAAAAAAGTGGACAAGTACTAGAGGAAGGTATTAACGAGGCAGGTGCAATGTCATCATGGATTGCTGCTGCAACAGCCTACACTAATCATGACATTGAAATGATACCAATATATACTTTTTACTCTATGTTCGGATTCCAGAGAATTGGAGATCTTGCATGGGCTGCAGGAGACAGTCAGGCCAGAGGTTTTTTGATAGGTGCAACTGCAGGAAGAACAACTCTAGCAGGAGAAGGCTTGCAACATCAAGACGGGCATAGTCATTTGATAGCATCCACAATACCAAATTGTGTAAGTTATGACCCAACATTTCATTATGAGTTAGCTACTATTTTTAGGGAGGGTTTAAGAAGAATGCATGAGAAAAAAGAAAATATATTTTATTATATTACAACTATGAACGAAAATTATTCTCATCCAGAGATGCCTAAAGACAAAAATACTGAAGAAGGAATCTTGAAGGGAATGTATAAAATAAAAGAGTTTAATAAATATAAAAAAACTAAAATTCAACTTTTAGGCTCAGGTACAATTCTTAGGGAAATGATTTCTGCTGCAGAAATTTTACAAAAAGATTATCAAATTGATAGTGATATTTGGAGCGTAACAAGTTTCAATGAACTTAGAAAAGACGGAATGGAAGTAGAGAGGTACAATCTATTAAATCCAGATAAAGAAAAAAAAATATCTTATGTGGACAAATGTTTGAGTAAAACAGAGGGTCCAATAATGGCTGCATCAGATTATATGAGAATGAATTCAGATCAAATTAGACCGTATACTAGTAAGAGCTTCTATTCTTTAGGGGCTGATGGTTTTGGAAGAAGTGATACAAGAAAGAATTTAAGAAAATTTTTTGAGGTTGATAAAGAACATTTAGTAGCTTATGGCCTAAGCATACTTGCAAAGGAGCAACTTATAGCTTCAAAATACGCAAAAGAGGCAATAAATAAATATAATATTGATAGCAATAAACCCATGCCTACAAAATTATAAAAGATGTCAGAAATTGATATTAAAGTACCAAATATTGGAGAATTTAAAGATGTTGAAGTAATAGAAGTTTTAGTAAGCGAAGGCCAGACAGTTATTAAAAATGATCCTTTGATAACTATTGAAAGTGATAAATCTAGTATTGAAATACCATCAAACTTCGATGGAAAGATTAAATCTTTAAATTTAAAAGTTGGAGATAAGGTTTCAGAAGGAAGCTTAATATTAATTTTAGAAAATAAAATTAATATTAGTGAAACTCCAAAAGGTGAGCTTAAAATTGAAAATCAACCAAAAAGTATTGAAACTACAAAACCACAGATAGACCAAACTCATGTAAGTCGAAGCAATGTCTCTGATATCTTGCCTGCAAGCCCAAAAGCAAGAAAATTTGCAAGAGAACTTGGGGTAGACATTAATTTAGTTGAGGGTAGTGAAAAGGATGGCAGAGTAATTGAAGACGACATTAAAAAATTTGTTTCCTCTAAGTCAATAACAAATAGTTCGATTAAAGAAATTAAACCTAAGAAAATTAAAAATGAATTTGAACATTCTGATTTCGGTAATGTTGAAATTCAAGATATACCTAGAGTAAAAAAATTAGCTTCAGTTTATCTTTCAAATTCATGGACAACAATACCTCATGTTACAAATCATGACGAAGCAGATATTACAGAAATGGAAACTTTTAGGAATTCCTTAACAGATAATTATTCAGGAGAAAAAATTAAAATTACTCCATTAGCATTTATAGTAAAAGCTTTGGTTGCCTCTCTCAAAAAATTTCCAAGCTTTAATTCCTCTATAGATGAAATTGAAAGTGGAAAAATGACCTTGAAAAAATATTTTCATATTGGAATTGCAGTCGATACATCCAACGGATTAATGGTTCCTAAGTTAAGAAATGTTAACAATAAAAAGATTTCATTAATAAGTAAAGAATTAAAAGAAATAAGCGAACTATGTAGAAATTTAAAAATAGATAAGAAAGAGTTATTTGGTGGGTCGATGACTATTACAAGCTTAGGCGGAATAGGTGGATCTTTTTTTACACCAATAATTAATTATCCAGAAGTAGCCATACTAGGAATAGGAAAATCAGTAAAAAAACAGATTTATTTAGATGGAAAATTTCAAACAAGAGTTATGTTACCCTTATCATTATCTTATGACCATAGAATAATAGATGGAGCAGAAGCAGCTAAATTTAACAATGATTTAAAAGAAAATCTTGGTAAAAACTTTGCTTATAAATTAGCAGTATAATTTTATTTAAAACTTATTTAAACATAGCAAATGATAGAAAGTATCAAAATTTTACCTAACAGTTTAAAAGTACGATTTAAGAACAGATATGAGGAAAATTATCCTAATATTTGGCTTAGAGATCATACAAAGGATGTGAGAAATTGGGATAAAAGGAGCCATCAAAGAAAAACTTATACTGCATCTTTGGATCTAAATATTCAGATCAAAGAGGCTAAAGTTAGAGATGATGGAAACTGCATAGATATTTTATGGGCTGATATGGATACCTCAGTTGAATATTCTTACGAGTACTTAATCAAGAATATATTAAACAATAAAATTAAGGATAATAATTTACGCCTTTGGAATAAAAATGAAATTAAGGATGATATATATATTAATTATCAAAATTTATTAAAAGATGATGGTTTTAAATTATTTCTAAAAAAATTACACAGTATTGGTTTTTGTGTAATTACCAACTGCGAAACTAAATTAGAGACCGTTGGAATAATTGCTAATAAAATTGGCTACGTAAGACAATCTATTTTTGGGGGTCTATGGGAATTTGAATCAAATGAAGATATGGCTGACAGCGCATACACTCAAGAAGAGCTTAGACCACATACAGATTCGACTTACAGCAACGATGCGCCAGGTTTACAATTATTATTATGTTGTGATTATAAAGCAAATGGTGGTGAGTCTATAATGGTAGATGGATTTAATATTGGTGAGACGATGAAAAAAAATAACAAACACTTATTTGATATACTATCAAAAATAGATGTACCAGGAAAGTACGTAGGTGATGGAGTGATACTCGAAGCCAAAAGACCCATTTTTAAATTGGATAATAAAGAATTAGTTCAAGTTAGTTTCAACAATTATGATCGTACAGAATTTAGAATAGATGAAAAAGCTACAAATCAATTCTATGAAGCAATTAAAAAATTTGATGAATTAGCAAACTCAGATAAGTTTCAATGGAGACATATCTTAAAACCTGGCGAATTATTAATTTTTAATAACTGGAGAATTTTACATGGAAGAGGATCTTTTACCGGAAAAAGAAAAATGGCTGGTTGTTATATTAATATGGAAGATTTTAGAAGTGCATGCAAAATACATGGCATACAGTAAAATTTTCTAAACAATTAATCTTATGACAAAATCCTTTTCAATAATTTGTGCGTTGTTTACTACATTTATTTGGGGCACAGCATTTATTGCTCAAGACACTGGCATGGACAATATTGGTCCATTGACGTTTAACGCTGCAAGATTTATAGTTGGTTTTATAACAATCTTACCATTTGCTTTATTTTTCGAAAAAAAAAAAATATTTAAAGAGATACGATTAAACATAACGAAGTTTTTTAAATATTTAGTAATTATGGGTGTATCTTTATTCTTAGGTACTTCCTTGCAGCAAGCATCACTTCAATACACAAACGTTGCAAACGCAGCCTTTTTTACGGTATTCTATGTTCCATTAGTTCCAATATTGTTATTTTTTATATACTCACAAAAAGTTCATTGGAGTATTTGGCCATCAATCGCCCTTTGTATATATGGAGTTTACTTACTAAGTAATTTCTCTGATGCAGAAATTATGAAAGGAGATGCTCTTGTAATCTTATGTTCTTTATTTTGGGCATTACATATAATATTCGCAGGAAAATTTATGGAGACATTTGATATCCCTATATTTTATGCAGCTCTCCAAGGATTTTTAGTGGCCACATTATCAATTTTGTCTGCTTATACTTTTGAAGAAGTAGTTATATCAGATATTTTTTTAGAAAGTTCTTCAGTTATATATGCAGGAGTTTTGTCTGGTGGCTTAGCTTTTACACTACAAATGTTTGCTCAAAAAAATATTGAAGAAGCTCCAGCTGCAATCATATATTCTTTAGAGGGTGTCTTTGCAGTTATAGCTGCATGGATTATTTTACAACAAGTGTTAAATTTGAATAATATAATTGGATGTATTTTAATTCTAATCGCAGTTATTTTTTCACAATTAGCACCTAGTTTAAAAAAAATTAATAAATAATATAAAATAAAAATAAAGCAATTAAAATTCTATAAATTACAAAAGCATTCATAGAAAATTTATTAATATAGCTCAAGAAAAACTTAACGGTTAAGAAAGAAAAAATAAATGAAAATGCAACTGCAAGAAAAACTAAATAATTAAAATCAACTGACTCATTAATCAAATCTTTTAATCCCAAAAAACTTGCTCCACCAAGAGCAGGTATAGAAAGTAAAAAAGATATTTTACTTGAGTCAACTCTGTTAAATTTTAATATTCTGGCCGCTGTAATAGTAATTCCCGCTCTACTTACACCTGGAATAAGAGAAAGTATTTGGAATAAACCTATAAATAAAATTGACTGAAAGTTTAAATTAGTTGAAATTTTTTTATCAAATCTATTTTTGTCCGCTATATATAAGATTATTCCAAAAATAAGAGTTGTCCAAGCTACTACTTCAACACTTCTAAGAGAATATATTAAATCTGTTGAGTATAAAATATAACCAACTATGATCAGCGGAATAGAACCTAGAATAATTAAACTTAAAAATTTTTTATTATTTTTTATGTTCAATAGATCATTTCTAAAAAAATAAATTATAGCTAATAATGATCCTAAATGAAGGCTGATATCAATTAACAAAGAATTAGATTTAAATTCGTATAAGCTGGAAACTAGTATCAGATGAGCTGAGGAACTAATTGGCAAAAATTCAGATATACCTTGAATTGCTGATAAGATTATAATTTCTATTATATTTTGAAACATCGCTTGTTCGTAACTTATAAAATATTTATTTAAAACAATTCGATTTGATCATATTAGGTATGCGTTTATTAAAAAATTGTTAATATTAGCGAATACTATCTTAAATAAGGTCATATTTATTGACCTATTTATTACTTTATTTAATAAAAACAGCGTATAATTTGTCAAAAATTAAAAAATATTATGACTAATAAAATGCTTAAGTTTGTAAAAATAGGTCAACAAACACCACCTAAAAGGAAAGTTGGCTTTCGAAAGCAAGATTTTAAAGAAATATATGACGAATACATTAATGAAA
Source organism: uncultured Pelagibacteraceae bacterium (assembly GCA_902526115.1). Taxonomy (GTDB): domain Bacteria; phylum Pseudomonadota; class Alphaproteobacteria; order Pelagibacterales; family Pelagibacteraceae; genus Pelagibacter. The sequence goes on along the minus strand of CABZJV010000014.1, from coordinate 1,331 downwards.
AGGCTGAAGAACAGTCAAGCAGATGTTCTCAATGTGGAGTCCCATTTTGCCAAGTGCACTGTCCGTTAAGTAATAATATTCCAGATTGGCTAAAACTTACTGCAGAAGGAAGACTGAAAGAAGCCTACGAACTATCTCAAAGTACAAATAATATGCCCGAAGTTTGCGGAAGAATATGTCCACAGGATAGATTGTGTGAGGGAAATTGTGTTATAGAACAATCAGGACATGGGACTGTTACCATTGGTTCAGTGGAAAAGTATATTACAGATAATGCATGGGAACAAGGTTGGGTAAAGCCAATTCAAGTCAATCAAGAAAAAAATCAAAGTGTGGGGATCATAGGTGCAGGTCCAGCAGGGTTAGCAGCTGCTGAACAATTAAGAAAAAGCGGATATAAAATTACTGTTTACGACCGATACGATCGGGCTGGTGGGTTATTAATTTATGGAATTCCAAATTTTAAATTAGAAAAAGAAATAGTTGAAAGAAGAACAAAACTTTTAAAAGATGGAGGTATTGAGTTTGTTCAAAACTTTGAAGTTGGTAAAGATGCAACTTTAGATCAATTACGTAAAAGGCATGATGCAATTTTGATTGCTACTGGAGTTTATAAAGCGAGAGAAGTTAGACTAAAGGGACACGATTTAGATAATATTGTTTTCTTCTTAAATCATCTCCAGAATAAGAATTTTTTTCATCTTAGATTGTTAATTTTTCATCTAAATCAATAATTTGAGAATTAAAATGCTTATATTCTTTTGCTAAATAATCTTTAATTTGTTTATTTTTAAACACTTTTCCTTTTTCAATTCTAACACCGATAATTTCTCCGGGTCCTAGCCTTCCTTTAGAAAGTATTCTTTTTTCATTGAGCTCAATCATTCCAGTCTCTGATCCTGCGAACAATAAATTATCTTTAGTAATTGCATATCTAAGTGGTCTTAATCCATTTCTATCGTTAGCAGCGATTACCCACTCATTATCTGTTCCTGCAATTGCTGCAGGGCCATCCCAAGGTTCCATAGTACTATTTAAAAAGTTAAATAATTGTTGATGATCTTTGGGAAGTGTTTCACTTTTTTTAGACCATGCATCTGGAACTAACATTAATTTAGCTAAAGGTGCGGGCTTTCCAGAAATATTAAGTAATTCAAATACATTGTCTAAAGCTGCAGAATCTGAGGTACCTTGTTGTATCACTGGTTTTAAGTTTTCAATATTTTCAAAAAGATTACTATTCATTTCTTGCTCATGAACTTTCATCCAATTTTTATTTCCTCTAAATGTATTTATTTCACCATTATGAGCAATGGCTCTAAAAGGTTGAG
>CABZJV010000013.1 GCA_902526115.1 uncultured Pelagibacteraceae bacterium | reverse complement strand
TAAAAACTATGACATAACAAAAAATTTGGTAGACCTTATTAATAATAATTTAAAAGATTAAGATGGAAAAATTAAATAAAGATCAAATTATAAAGCTACTTCCTCACAGAGAACCCATGTTGTTAATTGATGAACTTTATGATATTAAAAAACTAAAATCTGCAACTGCAACTGTTTTAGTTAAAAAAAATAGTTTTTTTGTCCAAGGTCATTTTCCAAATCAACCAGTAATGCCTGGTGTTTTAATTGTTGAGTCATTTGGTCAAGCTGCAGCCGCATTAACAGCTTGTGGTATAGATAAATCAAAATATGAAAACAAGTTAGTTTTTTTAATGGGTGTGGAAAAAGCCAGATTTAGAAATCCAGTTGTACCTGATTGCAAACTTATTCTTAAAATTGAAGCTATTAGATCTCACGGACGAGTTTGGAAATATAAAGGTGAGGCTTTTGTAAACGAGATGAAAATGGCTGATGCAATATGGTCAGCATCTATTGTCGATAGGAAATAAATAGCAATAAATATTGATAACCTTAATTAAATTGCTTTGGTAAAAGCAATCATGACTAATCCCTTTTATAAAAATAATGGTCCAATAAGTATTTTAGAAATTATTAAATTATTAAATATAAATCCTAATAAAAATATTGAGTATTTATATGTTGATGATATTAAAGATCTGCAAAGCGCTACAGCCAAAGATATTACTTTTCTTCATTCAAAAAAATATAAAAATTTAGCAAATAAAACTAAAGCTTCTTTTTGTATTACAACAAAAAACTTAAGTGTTGAGCTACCAAAAAATTGTATGCCATTAATAGTTGAAAATGTTTTGCTTTCAATTTCATTGATTGCAGCAAAATTTTATCCTGACGCTGTTGATGATAATTTTGACGAAACAGTAATTGATATAACTAAGTCTAAGTTTAAAGATAAAGTTAAATTTGGAAAAAATATTCTTATTGGAAAAAATGTTTCAATAGGAATTAATTGTTTAATTGGTCATAATACTATTATTGAAAAAAATGTTTCTATAGGTGATAACTGTTCTATTGGCTCAAATACAATTATAAGAAATTCTTTAATAGGAAATAATGTAAAAATTTTAGATAATTGTATTGTTGGAAAACACGGCTTTGGATTTTTTCCAGATATAAATATCAATCTGAGATATCCGCATATAGGTGTAGTTAAAATTCAGGATAATTGTGAAATTGGCTGTGGCTCAACTATTGATCGAGGATCAATGTCAAATACTGTAATTGGTAAAAATACTTTTTTAGATAATCAAATTCATATAGCTCATAATGTTAAAATAGGTGAAAATACTATTATTGCTGGACAAGTAGGAATTGCTGGGAGCTCTACATTAGGTAAAAATGTAAAAATTGGTGGGCAAGTAGGAATTTCTGGTCATTTAAAAATTGGTGATAATGTTGAAATTGCTGGTGGAAGTGGTGTTATCAAAGACATTCCAGATAATTCTAAAGTTATGGGATATCCAGCTAAAAATATAAGACAATTTTTAAAAGAAAATAAATGATACATCACACAGCTATAATTGATCCAAAAGCTAAAATACATAGTAGTGTAAAAGTTGGACCTTACTCGATTATCGGAGCTAAAGTAGAAATAGATGAAAATACAGAAGTTCAATCTCATGTTAGTATTGTTGGTAATACAAAAATAGGTAAAAATAATAATATTTATCCATTTTCGTCCATTGGAAATGATCCTCAAGATTTAAAGTTTCAAGGTGAAGAAACTAAACTTGAAATAGGTAATAATAATAAAATCAGAGAATATGTAACAATAAACCCTGGAACAAATGGTGGTGGAGGAATTACGAAAGTTGGGAATAATTGTTTGTTTATGATGTCAGCTCATATAGCACATGATTGTTATGTTGGAAATAATGTCATTTTAGCTAACAATGTTCCTCTAGGCGGTCATGCTCATGTTGACGATAATGTAATAATTGGTGGAAATTCAGCGGTACAGCAATTTACGAGAATCGGAAGATCTGCAATGATTGGAGGTATGTGTGGTGTGGTAAGAGATATAATTCCATATGGGATAGCTCACGGAAATAGGGGTATACTTCAAGGGCTTAATTTAATTGGATTGAGAAGAAAAAATATTCCAAATCAAGACATAATAATCTTACTTGAGGCATACAAAGAAATTTTCAAAAATGAAAATTTAACAGAAAATTTAAACAATTTAAGTAAAGAATTAAGATCACAAGAATTGGTAAGCGAAGTTATTAGTTTTATTGAGAAAGATAAAAAAAGACCAATATGTACTCCATTTATAAAATAAGATGATTGGATTATTTTTAGGAGATACAGATTTTTCTGAGAGTGTATTAAATAAAATAAAAAAAATAAAAAAAAAATATTTTATCATTGATTTTTCAAAAAATTCAAAATTTAAAAAAAATAAACACTCACACCGTATAAGCATTGGAAAATTTGGTAAAATTCTAAATTTAATTAAAGAGAAAAAATCAAAAAAAGTTTTATTTGCTGGCAAAATAGCAAAACCAAAATTTTCATCACTAAGATTAGATCTCAAAGGTATTTATTACATGCCTAGCGTTATCAAAGCTGCAAAAAAAGGAGATGCAGCAATAATTAAAGCAATTATAAAAATATTAACCAATGAGGGTATACAAGTTATTAGTTCAATTTATTTTAATCCAGAATTAGCTTTAAAATCAGGAATTTATACAAAGCTAAAACCAAATAGTAAAGATTTGGTATCAATAAATACAGGTATTAAATATTTTAACAAATTGAATGATTTAGACCATGTCCAAGCAATAATAGTCAAGGATGATAAAGTTATTGCAAAAGAAGGAATTGATGGAACAAGAAAAATGCTAACTAAATTAAAGAAAAAAATAAAAGGTGTGTTAATTAAATTTCCTAAAAAAAAACAAGATCTGAGAATAGACTTACCTACAATTGGACTTCAAACAATTAAGGATTGTAAAAAATATGGTCTTGCTGGAATAATTTTAAAATCTAAAAAAAATATTATTTTGGATAAAGCTAAATGTATTAATTTTGCAAATAAAAACAGAATATTTATTAAAGTTATATGAAAAAAATATTTATACTTACAGGTGAACCATCAGGTGACAAGTTAGCCTCAACAGTTATAGCAAAGCTTGAAGCTAAAAATTATGAAATTAAATATTTATCAGTGGGGGGGTCTAATTTAAAAAAGTTAGGAATAAGTTCTATTTTTGATTTAAAAGAAATAACATATCTTGGATTTACGAGTGTAATTTTAAATATTTTTAAAATTAGAAATAAAATTAATCAAACTGTTGAGCAGGTAATAAAATTTAATCCTGATATTTTATTTAGTGTTGATAGTCCTGATTTTACCTTGAGAGTAGCTGAAAAAGTAAAGAAGATTAAAAGTAATATAAAAACAATTCACTATGTTGCTCCTCAGGTTTGGATTTGGAGGAAAAATAGGGTTAAAAAAATCAAAAAGTATATTGATCATATTCTTTTGTTATTTAATTTTGAGAAAAAATATTTTGATGACGAAAATATAAAAAATACTTTTGTAGGACATCCTCTTATCGAAATTAAAAACAGATCAAAAACGATTATTAACAATCTAATACCAAATGATAAAAAAATAATATCTTTATTTCCAGGAAGTAGAAAATCAGAAACTTCAGTACTGTTACCAATTTTAATTAGCTTCATAAAGTTGATGAATAAAAAACATAAAGATTATTTTTTTTATTTTCATGCTACAGAGGAAAACAAAAATTCAATTTTAGATACTATTAAACAAAACAATATTGAAAATATTGATGTTATATCTGAAGAAAATATTAAATCAGATATTTTATCTAAATCTGTTTTTGCTGTATCAAAATCTGGTACTATTTCATTACAAATTTGTAATGCAAATATACCATCTATAATTATTTATAAATTAAATTTTATTAATTTTATGATATTTAAATTATTAGCGAATGTTAAATTTGCAAATATTATTAATATTATCAACAATCGAGAAATAATCCCAGAACTTCTTCAAAAGGAATGTAATGCTGAAGAAATTTACAAAACAGTAATTTATTTTCTTAAGCACCCCGAACTTATTAAAAAGCAATTAGCGGAATGTAACAAAACTTTAGAGGGTATAAGATCGAAGACTTCATCATCAGATGAGTCATCAGCTGTCCTATCTAATTATCTTGTTTCCTAGTCTTTTATCAACCTCTTCTTTGCCTAAAGAAATTAAAATATCGTACAGACCTGGTCCGAATTTAGATCCAGTCAAAATTACTCTTAGAGGCTGACCAATTCCTTTAAAATTAGTTTCATGTTTTTTTATTAGATTGTTAACTATTGGCTCTAATATTTCTCTATTTAAATTATCCAAAGACGAAATATCAGTTTTAAATTCCTGAATTATTTTTTTTGCTTTATCGTCAATTAATTTTAGATCATCTTGATTAAAATTGATTTCTTCTAGGATTATATATTTTGCGTTGTTGAATATATCTTCTAATGTTTTTGCTTTATTTTTTAAAAAATATAATGATTTTTTTATTTTTTCCTCTTTTTCAGGTTTAATTTTTTCTTTATAAATTTCACAATATTCGACTAAACTTTTCCAAAGTTCTTTTTCATCAATAGTTTTAATATAGTGTTCGTTCATTGATAAAATTCGGCTCATATCAAGTTTAGAGGGTGATTTTCCAATTCCCTCTAAATTAAAGTATTTAATGCTCTCATTTAAAGTAAATATTTCTTTATCTTGATAAGACCAGCCCAATCTTAATAAATAATTTCTCAGAGCATCTGGCATTATTCCAATTTTAGAGTAATCCTCTAAAGTGGAGGCATTATCTCTTTTAGATAGTTTTTTGCCTTCAATTGTATGAATTAAAGGTAGATGTGCAAAATTTGGCACTTTCCAATCCATAGCTAGATATATCTGTACTTGCTTAAAGGTATTTATTTTATGATCATCACCTCTAATAATGTGTGTCATTCCCATTTGATGGTCGTCTACTGTTGCTGAAAGGTTATATGTAGGAGTTCCATCATTTCTTAATATAATGAAATCTTCAATTGTATTATTTTCAATCTCAACATCACCTTGTACCAAGTCTTCTAATACAGAATTTCCATCAATTTTACTTTTAAATCTAATTACAGGCTTAATATCTTTTGGAATATCTTTTTCATCTGCATTCCTCCATTTTCTATTATAGATATAAGGAATTTTTTTTTGTCTAGCTCTCTTTTTTTGTTCTTCAATTTCTTCACTAGAACAATAACATTTATAAGCATGGCCGTTTTTCAATAATTCATTTGCTACTTTAATGTGATCATTTATTTTTGTTGATTGTATATATTCATCTCCATCATGTTTTATTCCAATCCATTTTAATGATTTTATAATCTGTTTTTTGTATTCCTCTTTAGATCTTTCTTTATCTGTGTCTTCAATTCTTAAATGGAAAGTTCCATTTTTATTTTTTGAATAAAGCCAATTAAAAAGGGCAGTCCGAACACCTCCAATATGAAGAGCACCAGTAGGTGAGGGAGCAAAACGCGTTGCTATTTTTGACATTAATGATTTTTAGACTATTTTCTTAAAAGTTTCTATATAAAGATACCAAAACACCCTCTTAAAATTTCTTAAGGTAATTTCTTATTTCTTAGAAAAAGAGCAATTATTTTTTTTCTATCCAATTAAAATTTATTACAACTCTTCTGTTCTGATCAGTACAATGGACTCCACAATGTTTTTGATGGCCATCAAAAATAACAATTCTATTTTCTTTACTATATATTCTTTTGCCATTTTGAAATAATGTTGATCCATTATTTGTGTTGCAATAGAAAACGCCTGTTTTAAATTTTTCATTATTTTTAAGTATATGATCTACATGCATTGGAGTTTGCTCATTTTTATCCTTTTTAAAAGTAGCGTTTGCCTTTATTCTGATAATCTTATCAACATTCAATTTTTTTAAGATAGGAAAGTTTATTTTATAAAAAGTAGATACTTTCCCAAATTCTTTGAATATATGACAATGTTGGAAATCTCCATCATCATTGAATGATTTTCCTTCGGTAAAATACCATGGAAAATCCTTTCCTAATATAACTTTATTTAAGTTTTTTAAATCTTTGATATCTAAAAAATCATCTATTACTTTCATATTTAATTAATTAATTTGTATAGCTATAAGTTTTTTTTACCTTTATTTGTAGAATCTTCAATTCTTAATTGGAAAGTTTCATTTTTATTTTTTGAATAAAGCCAATTAAATAAACTTGTTTGCACATCACTAATATCAAGAGCCATTATGGTTGAGAAAGCAAATCGAGTTGCTAATTTAGACATCAATAATTTTTAGACTATTTTTTTAAAAGTTTCTATATAAAGATACTAAAACTCCCTGAACTTTAACTCTATCTGGTCCAAAAATCTTAGTTTCATAATTTCTATTTGCACTTTCTAAAGCGACGACTTTACCCTTTTTACGGATTCTTTTAAGCATTGCTTCATGTTCATCAATTAAAGCTACTACAATCTTACCATTGTCAGCTGTATCTGTTCTTTTTATAATAACAGTATCACCTTCATGAATTCCGGCTTCTATCATTGAGTCACCTTGAACTTTTAAACCAAAATAATCTCCATTTTTTTCTAGATTATTTGGCAAAGGTATTCTAGCTACTTCATTTTGAATTGCCTCAACAGGTGTTCCGGCAGCAATTTTACCAAGAACTGGTACCTCTAACTCATCAGGATTTATTTGATCCTCATCTAGACCACCTTTTATAACACTTGGAGAAAAGTTGTTGTAAATATCGTTTGCAGATGCTGTTTCAGGTAGCTTTATTACCTCTAACGCTCTTGCTTTATGAGCAAGTCTCTTGATAAAACCTCTTTCTTCTAATGCACTTATCAATCTATGAATTCCTGACTTAGATTTTAAATTGAGAGATTGTTTCATTTCTTCGTACGAAGGAGAAACACCAGAACTTCTCAACTTCTTGTTGATAAATAAAAGCAGGTTTTTTTGTTTTTTAGTGAGCATAAGAACAAATATCGTACAAATAATGTTCTATAAAAGTTCTTCTAATTAAACAAGATTAAAAAAACTAGCAAAATAAGGGCTTAATTGACTATAAAACTGAAAAAATTGAATTTTTATCTAAATTTTTTAAAAGTGATTCACCAATTAAAAAAGTCTTTATGGATGTTTTATTTTTTAAATCTAAAAGTTCCTCTTTAGATTTAATCCCACTCTCTGAAATCAAAGGTCCATCATGATCAATTAATATATTATGAATATCATAGGTTGTATTAATGTCTGTCTTAAGAGTTTTAAGATTTCTATTATTTATTCCAACTAAAGCCTCTTTAAAGTTTAGAGCTTTTTTAGCCTCATCAACAGTATGAACCTCTACAATTACTGACATTTTGTATTTTAATGCCTCCTCGTATAAATCATTTGCTAGATTGTCTGATACGCCAGCCAAAATTATTAATATTGCATCTGCTCCATAACTTTTAGCCAAAGGTATTTGAAATTTATCTACAAAGAAATCTTTACATAAAATAGGCAAGTCTATTTTTTCTTTTATCTTGCTGATATGGATTAGATTTCCTAAAAAATAATCTTCCTCAGTAAGAACAGACAGACAAGTTACATTTTTAGTGTTGTATATATCAGCAATTTCTACTGGATTATAATTTTGTATAATTATACCTGCAGAAGGACTGGCTTTTTTAATTTCAGCAATAATTGATATTTTATTATTATGTAAATTTGATTGAATTTTTTCTTTGAAATTAATGAAAGAATTATTTTTATCAATAATATCTGTTAAAGAATTTAAACTTGTTGATTTTTTTAAATTATCTATTTTTTCTATTTTTTTCTTTATTATTTCTTCTAAAATATTTTTAGTCATTTTGTATTTTTACTAAATGATTATAAACCGCGCCTGTTTTAATAAATTCTCTTGTATAATTATAGGCTAATTCAAAATTATTATATTTTTCTGAAACCATTAAACCTGCAGCAGCATTTAAACAAACAGCTTTTGAAAAATCATTATCTTTACCTTTGAAAATTTCAATCATCTTATTTGCATTATAATTTGCATCATCACCAACTAAGTTATCAAATTTCTCAGCATTTATTTTTAATACTTGAGGATCAATTGTAATTTCTGATATTTCACCATTTTTTAATTGAATAACATTTGTTTTAGCGTAGGGCGATATTTCATCTAAGCCATCTTCACTATTTACAATCCATGCAAATTTAATATTTAGGTTTTTAAGCCCTTCAGCAAAAATTTTAAGTAATTTTTTATCAAAAACCCCAACAACTTGTCTATCTACTAAAGCAGGATTACTTAATGGACCGATCATATTAAATATTGTTCTTTTACCTATTTTTTTTCTTACTGGCCCAACAAATCTCATCGTACTATGATAGTTAGGAGCAAACATAAAGCCAAAGTTGTTATTATTAATATTTTTTTCTATATCACTTGGTTCAAGATTTATTTTAATTTTAAGTGCCTCTAAAACATCCCCTGAACCACACTTAGAAGAGACTGCTTTATTACCGTGTTTAGCAACCTTAGTGCCCATACTAGCTAAAAGTAAAGCTGATGCGGTTGAAATATTTAGAGTATTCATACCATCTCCTCCAGTTCCACAGGTATCAACACAGTCTTTGACTTTTACCCTTTTTGACTTTTCTCGAAGCACATAAACACCCCCAGCAATTTCATCAGATACCTCACCTTTGTCAGACAATAAAGTTAAAAAATCATAAATTTGATCATTGTTCGCTTGATCAGTCATAAGTAATTCGAAAGCAGATTTGCTTTCCTCAAAAGTAAGATCTTTCTTATTTCGTAACTTTGCTAAAATTTGATCCATTTAACTAATAATTTATAAAATTTTTTAATATTTTCATTCCTAATTTAGTTTTAATGCTTTCTGGATGAAATTGTACACCGTGAATATTATATTGTTTATGTTGAATACCCATTATCAAGCCATCTTCAGTTTCAGCAGTAATTTCTAAACTATCAGATAAAGTTTTCTTATCAATTATAAGACTGTGATATCTAGTAGCATCAAAAGTTTTTGGAAGATTTTTTAAGATTCCAATTTTTTTAGATTTGATTTTACTTATTTTTCCATGCATTAGTTTTTTTGCTTGAATGATCTTTGATCCAAATACTTGTCCAATAATTTGATGACCCAGACATACTCCTAAAAAAGGTATTTTTTTATAAAAAGATTTTAAAATATTTATACAATTTCCTGATTGATTTGGATTTCCTGGTCCTGGAGATATAACAATTTTATTATAGTTATTTTTTTTAATTTCTTTGACTGTGATTTTATCATTTCTAACAACATCAACTTTAACGTTTAAGGAAGATATGTAATGATAAAGGTTAAATGTAAAGCTGTCATAATTATCAATCAACAATATTTTCATTATCTTAAAGCATTAATTAAAGCCTTAGCTTTATTAACAGTCTCCTCATATTCGTTTAAAGGTTTACTATCAGCTACAATTCCTGCACCAGCTTGAACATAGAATTTATTATTTTTGGCCACAGCTGTTCTTAAAGCTATGCAAGTATCAAATTCACCGTTTGCAGAAAAATAACCGATGCCACCCGCATAAACTTTTCTTCTTGTGGTTTCTAATTCATCAATAATTTCCATAGCTCTTATTTTTGGAGCACCAGATACTGTTCCAGCCGGAAATCCAGCTAACAAAGATTTAAACTTAGAGAACTTTTTATTATAATCACCAATTACATTAGACACTATATGCATCACATGTGAATATCTCTCTATAATAAAGCTCTCAGTTACTTTGACAGAATTTACTTTTGATACCTTGCCGGCATCATTTCTCCCTAAATCCAAAAGCATTAAATGCTCAGAGAGTTCTTTTTTATCTTTTAATAAATCTTTCTCGTAATAAATATCTTCTTTTAATGTTTTACCTCTCGGTCTTGTCCCTGCAATTGGCCTTACAGTAATTTTATTATCTCGTAATCTTACTAATATTTCAGGACTAGCGCCAATTATTTGAAAATCATTAAAATTAAAAAAAAACATAAAAGGCGAGGGGTTAGTCAATCTTAATTTTTTATAAATATCTATTGGTTTTTTTGTTAATTTAGCCTCGAACCTTTGGCTCAAAACTACTTGGAAAATATCACCAATTTTGATGTATTTTTTTGCCTTATTAACCATATTTAAAAATTTATTTTTGGAAGTGTTGGATTTAACTTTTATATTATTTAATTTTTCTTTGATTGGTTTATTTAAATTTTTAATTGAAGATTGAATTAATAATTTAAAAAGATCAGATTTAATCTCATTAAACTTATTCTTATAGTTAGTTATTTTTTCATCTTGAAAAATATTGCTTATATAAAATATTTCTTTTTTTAAATTATCATGAATAACTAAGGTTCTGGGACGTAGTAGTCTTACATCTGGTATATTTAAATCATTTTTGCAACTGTTTGGTATTTTCTCAATATATCTAATAGAGTCGTAAGAAAAGTACCCAGAAATCAATGAGCATATTTTTGGTAAATTTTTTGGTGTCTCAAATTTAAACTCCTCAATTATCTTTTCAATTAATTGATCCGGTTTATCCTTTAACTTTATCCTTTTACCTTTTTTTATTAGATAAGAGCTTTGATTATTAAACTCCCAAATTTTATCAGGGTTTTTACCAAATATAGTGTATCTTCCTTTGATTTTACCTTTTTCAACTGACTCAAAAATAAAACTATTTTTTTCCTCTAAAAAATTGTCAATTAAATTTAATATTTCTTCATCATTCTTAACTTTCTTAGAAGTATATATTATTTGATTTTTTTTGCTTCTATGTCGAAACTTGAAGTCATTGAAGCTTCGATTTATAATCATTTGAAATAATTTTTAACTCTATCAACAGATTTTTGATTAATTTTAACTTGATATTTGTTGTTTAACAATTGATCATAAGATTGTAAAATACTTTGTCGATTATCAGTATTTTGATTTTTTACAAATTGAATGTAATTTTCATCAGATTCATTAAAGAAATTTTTTTTAAATTCTAAAATTTTAACTAAAAAAATATTATTATTTTTATCATTAACTAAAGTGAATGAATTTAAGGGTAATGAATAAAGCATTTTAATTGAATTTATATCAAACAGTAAATCATCATTGATTGTTTTAACTTCTGAACTTAATAAATTGTCACCTCCTAAATTTTTAAATTTGCTGTTATTAAATTCCTTTGTCTTAATTTCTTTTAAGATCTTTCTATTAAAATCATATTTACCTTTTTGGTAAACTAATTCTAAAAGTTCATTTTTAGTTTTGTCATCATTTAAATTCGGACTTTTATCGTATTCTTTATTAATGGTATAAAATATAAAATCATCACCATTTTCAATTAAATTTAGTTTTGATGACTTATTTTGATAAATTAGACTTTCAGTAGTTTGTGCATCTGATGTTGGGGCGTATTCAATTATTTCTTTAATTTCGACTTTTATATTCTCTAATACAGTTTCAAAATTGTTTCCTTCTGAAATTCGATTTTCAATTTTATCAATCTCATCAAAAAATTCTTGATTAAATTCATCAACACCAATTAAATTTTTAGGATTTAAAACAGCATACTTAAAATTTATATATTCTTTTTTAAGTTGTTCTTCATTTTCTTGAACAAATGCTAATAGTTCTTGATTCCCGTACTCATCCTTCTCCTTATAAAGTTCTTTCATATTGAAGTATTCAATTTTTAATGTCTTGTTATTTTCTTCATATTTTCTCTTAACTAAAAAATTAGGCGTTATTGTTCCAGCACCTATAATGTCAAATAAGTGTTTTTGTAATTCTCTATTTTTTAACTTTAATTCAAACATTGGTGCTGATAAATTGTTTGATAGTAAAAATTTTTCATACTTTACTCTTTGAAATATTCCATTCTCGTCTTGATAATTCTTATTATTTTTAATTAATTTTAAAATTATTTTCTCATTAATTAAAATATTAAAATCTTTTACCTCTAAATCAATAAGTGTAGTTGAGATTAATCCAGATAATAATTCCTCTATTACACCTCTGTCTAAATTATTTCTAATAGCATCTTGTGAAATTCCACTTTGATTTACATAATCCATAAAATCTTGAGTAGTAACATTCGTTTTATTTATTTTTGCTATATTGTTTTGATTATTTGTGCTGAAACCCCCTCCAAAACCACCAAAACCAAATGCAATGATAATTACTATGATAAGGATCAAACCACCTAATTTTTTTCCACCAAAGTTTTTAAAAGTTTCCAACATAAAGCCAATAATATATTGATCTGTAAAAAACAAATCTATAGATTAAAAAATCAATTATGACAAATAAATATCTGTATTTTGTGGCTAATTGGAAAATGTACGGTGATTTAAAAACACTTAATTCACTTGATAAAATTATAAAGTTTTCAAAAATAATAAAACAAAAAAGATTTAAATTAATTTACTGTCCACCTAGTACCCTTATTCGTCCTTTATCAAAAAGATTAAAAAAAACAAAAATTGAGGTTGGTGCTCAAAACGCTCACGAGAGTGAAAATTATGGAGCCTTTACTGGTCAAATAAATTCTAAAATGTTAAAAAATGTTGGTGCTCGATATGTAATACTGGGTCACTCTGAAAATCGACAGTTAGGAGAAGATAATAAGAAAATCAATTTGAAAATTAAAAGTGCATTAAAAGCTGGATTAAAAATTATATATTGTATTGGTGAAACATTAAAAGAGAAAAGAAACAAAAAAACTAATCAAGTTTTAAGCAGTCAAATTAAAATAGGTTTAAAAACAATTCGAAATAAATCAAATATAATAATTGCTTATGAACCAGTCTGGTCTATAGGCACTGGATTGATTCCAAAAACAAATGATTTAATAAAATCAATTTTATTTATTAAAAATAAATTAGGCAAAAAACCATCAAAAATTCTGTATGGGGGTTCTGTAAATGGCGACAACATCAAAAAATTGAAAAAAATTAATATCATTGACGGTTTTTTAGTAGGTGGAGCATCTCAAGACCCAAAGAAATTTATTGATATAATTAAAAAAACCATTAATTAGATCGCCATGGAAGCAATATTATTAGTTATTAACATCATACTCGCAGTAATTTTAGTATTATTAGTTTTAATTCAGAAATCTGAAGGTGGTGCATTAGGAATCGGTGTTTCACAAGAAAACTTCATGCTCTCAAGATCAGCTGGAAGTTTCATGACTAAAGCAACAGCAATTGTTGCAACTTTATTTATCATTTGTAGCTTAGCCCTCACAATTATCTCAAGAGCTGAACTTGCACCAACTAGCTCAGTTTTAGATACTGTCGAGGAAAAAACTGAAGATACTCCGTCAATTCCAGAAAATAATTAATTTATACTTCCCAATCTCTTTTTTATTCGCTATAAGATAATTCCATGGCGCGATATATTTTTGTCACGGGCGGCGTGGTCTCATCATTAGGTAAAGGACTATCCTCAGCTTCGCTAGCATATCTTTTACAATCAAGAGGTTTTAAAGTTAGGATCAGAAAACTTGATCCATATCTAAATGTAGATCCAGGAACAATGAGTCCTTTTCAACATGGTGAAGTATACGTAACAGATGATGGTGCTGAAACAGATTTAGACCTCGGTCATTATGAACGATTTTCTGGAGTATCTGCAAAAAAATCAGACAATATCACTACAGGTAAAATTTATAATGATGTTTTAAAAAAAGAACGTAAAGGAGAGTATCTTGGAAAAACTGTTCAAGTAATTCCACATATTACTGATCGTATTAAACAATTTATTAAAAATGATTCTTTTAAAGAGGACTTTGTTATTTGTGAAATTGGAGGGATAGTTGGAGATATAGAAAGTCTTCCATTTGTAGAAGCAATAAGACAATTTGCAAACGATGTTGGTAAAAAAAATGCTTTATTTATCCATTTAACTTTAGTTCCTTATTTAAAGGCATCAGACGAGATAAAAACAAAACCAACCCAACATTCTGTAAAAGAATTAAGAAGTATAGGTATTCAACCAGATATTATCATTTGCAGGTCTGAAAGACCAATCCCGTTAGAGCATAGAAAGAAAATTTCTTTGTTCTGCAATGTAGATATTAAAAACGTAATAGAAACTGTTGATGTCAAAACTATTTATGAGGCGCCAATAAGTTTTTTTAGAGAAAAATTAGATGTTCAAGTTTTAAATTATTTTAAATTACAATCAAAGAAGCCAGTAAATTTAAATCCATGGAAAAAAATAACTAAAATAATTTTACAAAATAAGAGAGAAGTAAATATTGCAATTATTGGAAAATATGTTGAGCTTAAAGACGCCTATAAGTCATTAGATGAAGCATTAACTCATGGTGGAATAGATAATAAAATTAAAGTAAATCTAGTAAGAATTGACTCAGAAAAATTAAAAATTTCTGAAATAAAGAAAAAACTAAAAAATATCTCTGGAATATTGATACCTGGTGGATTTGGTAAAAGAGGTACCGATGGAAAAATAGCAGCGATAAAACATGCTAGAATAAATAAAATTCCTTTCCTTGGAATATGCTATGGAATGCAAATGGCAATTATTGAATTTGCTAGAAATCAACTTAATTTAAAAAATGCTACTTCAAGTGAATTCGATAAAAAAGGTCTACCAATTATTGGATTATTAAATGAATGGTCTAAAGATGGTAAAACTATTAAGGGAACCGATAAAGATCTTGGAGGTACTATGAGGCTAGGATCATATGATGCTAAATTACAAAATAACTCAAAGATAAGAAAAATTTATAAGTCTAAATTTATTAAAGAAAGACATCGTCATAGATATGAGGTTAATATTGCTTATAGAGAAATATTTGAAAAAAAAGGTATGATTTTTTCAGGTTTATCACCCGATAATCAATTGCCAGAAATTATTGAACTAAAAAATCACCCATGGTTTGTTGGGGTACAGTTTCACCCAGAATTTAAATCTAGACCTTTATCTCCCCATCCTTTATTCTCTTCATTTATCAAAGCAGCAAAAAACCATTAATGAGTAGTATAAAAGTAAATTGTGGAAATATAGAAATCTCAAATAATAACAAAATTTGTATTATTGCTGGACCTTGTCAGCTTGAAACAGAACAGCATGCTATGGACATGGCTGGTAAAATTCAAGAAATTACAAAAAAATTTGGACTTGGTTTTATTTACAAAACCTCTTTTGATAAAGCTAATCGTACAAGTCTTAAAGGAGAAAGGGGAGCTGGACTTGAAGTGTCTTTACCTGTTTTTGATAAAATAAAAAAAGAATTTAACATTCCAATTTTAACAGACATTCATAATATTAATCAATGTTCAGTAGTAGCTAATCATGTTGATATATTACAAATTCCTGCTTTTCTATGCAGACAGACGGATCTTTTAATAGCTGCTGCTAAAACAAATAAAATTATTAACGTAAAAAAAGGACAGTTCTTAGCACCATGGGACATGGTTAATGTTACTAAAAAAATTTCAGATTCTGGAAATACAAATATTTTAGTCACAGAGAGAGGCGCAAGTTTTGGATACAACGCTTTAGTTTCAGATATGAGATCCTTGCCAATCATGGCTAAGAATGGATATCCAGTGATTTTTGATGCAACTCATTCAGTTCAACAACCTGGAGGACAAGGAGACTCATCTGGAGGTCAAAGAGAGTTTGTAGAGTATTTAGCAAGAGCAGCTGTTGCTGTAGGTGTTGCTGGAGTTTTTATTGAAACTCATCAAGATCCAGACAATGCTCCATCAGATGGTCCAAACATGGTACCATTGGATAAATTGGAAAATTTGTTACATCAACTTTCAGATATAGATAAATTAATAAAAAAATAGTGAGTAAAATTTTAAAAGTAAAGGCCCGTCAAGTATTTGACAGTAGAGGAAATCCAACTGTGGAGGCAGAGGTTTATACTAAAAATAATAGTGCAACTGCAATTTGTCCCTCAGGAGCATCAACCGGAACTTATGAAGCTTTTGAGAAAAGAGACAAAAATAATAAACTTTATCTAGGAAAGAGTGTATTAAGCGCTGTTAATTTAGTTAACACTATAATCTCAAATAAATTAAAAGGTCAGAGTGTTCATAACCAAGAACGTATTGATACTCAATTAATAAACTTAGATGGGACAAGGCAAAAAACAAATCTAGGAGCAAATGCTATGCTTGCAGTTTCAATGGCAGCAAAAAAATTGTCAGCTAAAGTTAAAAAAATACCTTTGTACAAAACCTTTTTTTTAAAGAAAAACTTCCAATTACCTTATCCTTTAATGAATATTATCAATGGTGGAGCACATGCTAATAATGGTCTTAGAATTCAAGAATTTATGATCAGGCCTGATCGAGCTAAGAGTTTTTCTGAAGCTATGAGGATATGCTTCATAGTAATTAAAAATTTATCAAAATTAATAAGAACTAAAGGATTATCTACTTCTGTCGGAGATGAGGGTGGCTTCGCACCCATGATAAGTAGCAACAACCAAGCTCTTGATTTAATTGTGAAAGCTATAAAAAAATCAGGTTTTGTAAATGGTAAAGATGTTTCAATTTGTTTAGATGTAGCTGCAAATGAATTATTTAAAAAAAACAAATATTCAATTCATTCTAGAAATTACATATCTGTTGAAAAGTCTATTAAAGAGTATCTTAAAATAATCAAAAAATATAAAATTAAATCTATCGAAGATCCTTTTGCTGAAAATGATTGGCTTGCCTGGAATAAATTAATGAAATCAGTTAAAAAAGTTCAAATAGTAGGTGATGATCTTTATGTAACAAACTTAGAAAGACTTAAGAAAGGATTTTTAAATATTTCATCAAATTCAATTTTAATAAAATTAAATCAAATTGGGACAGTTTCTGAAACTTTAGATGTAATCAAATTTGCACAAACTATTGGTTATAAAACAATAATATCTCATCGATCTGGAGATAGTGAAGATACTTTTATTGCAGATCTTGCAGTTGGAACTAATTCAAATCAAATTAAAACAGGATCATTAGCTAGATCGGAAAGAGTATCTAAATATAATCAATTAATTCGTATAGAAGAAGAACTTGGAAAAAGTGTGAGAATGAATAAAATCAATTAATGTTGAGGCTTATTAAAAGAAATTATTTTTGGTTAATATCATTGTTTTTAATTCTTTATTTTGGTTTTAATCTAGTTTCTGGTGAAAGAGGACTATTTTCATATGATGAAAAAAAGGAGCTTTTGTCCAACTTGAAAAATGAAGAATTAACCTTAATTAGTAAAATAGAAGAAATGGATCATAAAAATTCACTATTAAGTACAAATCTAGATCTAGACTATATTGAGACTTTAATTAGAGAAAGATTTCTATTTGGCAAAGAAGGAGAGACGATCTATATAATTAAAAATAATGACAACAAAAATTAGACATCCTGAAAAAGTAAATAAACCAGTAAACCCAATCAAAAAAAAGCCTGATTGGATAAGATCTAAGTTATCTAATAGCAAAGAATTCTTTTTAACAAAAACTGTTGTTAATCAAAATAATTTAGTTACCGTGTGTCAGGAAGCCAATTGCCCAAATATCACAGAATGTTGGAGTAAAAGACACGCAACTTTTATGATAATGGGTGATACTTGTACAAGAGCTTGTGCGTTTTGTGATGTAAAAACTGGAAAGCCTGAAAAATTAGATCCATTTGAGCCATATAAGATCTCAAATGCTGTTAATAAGTTAGATCTAAAACATGTTGTCATTACTTCAGTCGATAGAGATGATCTAGATGATGGTGGGTCAAATCATTTTTATGAAGTTATAAACGCAACTAGGAAAAAAAATCCTAAAACTTCAATAGAGGTTTTAACTCCAGATTTCTTAAGAAAAGGTGATGCATACAAAAAAATTTTAGAAGCAGATTTAGATGTATTTAATCACAACATTGAAACTGTACCACGTCTTTATTTAAAAGTTAGACCAGGATCTAGATATTTTGGATCTTTAGAGCTTTTAAAAAATGTTAAAAAAATTAATAATAAAGTTTTTACTAAATCTGGATTAATGGTGGGTCTTGGTGAAGAAAAGGATGAATTAATTCAAGTAATGGACGATTTAAGATCTGCTGATGTAGATTTTATTACTATAGGGCAGTATTTGCAACCTTCTCCAAAACATCATCCTTTAACTAGATATTATCATCCAGATGAATTTAAAGATTTAGAAAATATTGCTAAATCAAAAGGTTTTTTATTAGTATCATCATCGCCACTTACAAGATCGTCTTACCATGCAGACGAAGATTTTGCTAAACTCCAACAAAATAGATTCAAAAATAATTAATGCCTAAAGCCTCAGTAACAAGGCACATAGAACGAGAAAAACAAAAGTTAATAGATTTTGTTTTGGACATTGAAAAATATCCTGAGTTCATCCCTTTTTGTATAGACTCAAAAGTTTATGAGTGTGTGGATAAAAAAGATGAGATAGCAATCATTGCAGATCTAACTATTGGGAGAAAACCTTTTGTAGATACTTATAAAAGTGATGTTCGTTATGATAAAAAAAACGATTCAATACATGTGACTAATATTGGTGGACCTTTAAATCATCTTGAAAACAACTGGAAATTTATACAAAAAGAAAATTTCACTGAGGTTCAATTCGATGTTGATTTTGAGATTAAAAATAAGTTTTTAAATTTAATTATGGAAAAGTCTTTCCAATTTGGGTTAAATAAAATAGCAGATGCTTTTCAAAAAAAGGCTGAAAGTCTATAATTAAACTTAAATCAGAGATTTGATAATTTCTAAAGTTCTTTTAACAGTAGTATTTTGAATAGCTTTTCTACTTTTTTTTTTAAATATGTTCTTAGTAATTAGAATTTTATTTTTGTTTTTTACACCTATATAAACTAATCCAACTGGTTTAGTTTTAGTTCCACCATTCGGACCTGCAATACCAGTAACTGAAACATTAATCTGAGCTTTTGAGATTTTTGCTAAATTTTTAACCATAGCCTCACAACATTGAGAGCTAACAGCGCCATATTTTTGAATAATTCTTTTATTTACTTTTAAAATACTTATTTTTGCTTGATTTGAATAGGTAACAAGACCTAGACCAAATACTTTTGATGCTCCACTTATAGATGTAATTTTTGAGGCAAGCATTCCACCAGTACAAGACTCTGCAAAAGATATCTTGAGTTTTTTTTTATTTAATTTTTTTACTATAGAATTCATCAAATAAAGTAACTACTTAAAATCATAAAACAAATTAATGATAAAATAACATACAATCCAGCGCATACATCATCCATTATTACTCCAAAGCTATTTTTAAACTTTTTATCAAACAAACTAACAGGAAATGGTTTTACTATGTCAAAAAATCTAAATAATACGAAACAAATACAATAAAATATTAGCGCTTCATCTGAAGATTTTTCAGTACCATGAGAAATTTCATACGCAAAGATTGGAATAGATTGACCAATTAATTCATCAATTACTATTTCACCAGGATCTTTATTTTTATTATCTTTTATATAACCTGAAACAGCGGGAAAAGAATAAATAAAAATTATAACCAAGCCTAATAGGACAAAATTGGAGGATACATTTAATATATGAAAAATTACATAAAGTGTAATGACTGTTGCTAATGATCCAATAGTTCCAGGAATAAATTTAACTTTTCCTAAGCCCAACATTGTAACAAATAAAGAGTTGAATGTTTTAATCATGTTTTGTTAATGATACTATTGCTTCACAAGCAATTGCTTTTTCCTTTCCTATTAAACCTAATTTTTCAGCTGTTTTACCTTTCAGGTTTATTAGTGAGCTATCTATTTTAAGTAAATTAGATAAGGATTTGATTATTTGGTTTCTATACTTTGAGACCTTAGGTTTTTCACATATTAAATTTATATCAAGGTTATTGATATAGAATTTGTTTTTATCCATCATCTCAACTATTGGTTTTAACATTTTAGTAGATCTTATATTTTTAAATTTTTTTTTATTATCTGGAAAAAATGTTCCTATATCTTTTTTTCTCATAGCTCCTAATAAAGCATCGATAACTGAATGAATTATAATATCACCATCTGAGTGCCCTTTTAAGCCAGAGTGAAAAGGTATTTTTAACCCACCTAAATACAGAATTTTTCCTTTAACTAATCTATGGATATCAAAACCAATTCCAAAAAATATTTTGTTATCTTTTATGTCGTCTTTATAAGTTATCTTATTGTTTGTATTTTCACCTTTAATTAATTTAATTTTTAAATTATTATTGATAAACAGAGTTGCTTCATCCTGAATTTTATTTTTTTGATTAAAAGATAGATTACAAAGATTATTATATTTAAAGCCCTGAGGTGTTTGCGTCAAAAAAGAATTGTTACGATCTAAATTAAATAATTTTTTTTTTACTCTATATTTAATTGAGTCAGTTGAATTAATAGTTGGTATGACTGCATAATTATTTTTTAATAATTTGATGATATTTTTTAAAAGCTTTAATGAGAAGTTTGGTCTTGCTGCATCGTGAACTAGCACATTTTTGGGCTTAAATTTTTTAATGTACTTTAAAGCTATTAATGAAGAGTCTGATCTTTCTTTTCCACCTTTTATTATAATCACATTGTTTGGAAATTTATTTTTGATTTGTTTTTTATTATTAACAACAAGGATAATTTTTCTAAAAAGTTTTGACTCTAAAGCTTTATCTAAAGAGTGCTTAAAAAGAGGCTTGTTTTTATAAACAATATATTGCTTAGGTTTACTTGAATTAAATCTTTTGCTTTGTCCAGAAGCAAGTATTATAAAATAATTGTTCATATATAGAGATGATTTTTTGCTCAAATGCTAGAATTTATTAAAAAAAACATATACCTAATATTATTATTTATTATCACATTATCGATAGGTTTTTTAACCTTTTTAACATTTATTGATAAAGGATTTGTTAAATTAAATGATCAAAATTTACAATATTTATTAATACTTAATATTCTACTTTTAATTTCACTTTTTATATTTATTTTTTTTGAAATTCAAAAAGCTATTAAAAATGATATTGACCAGGACGGACTAAAATCCAATAAAAAGTACATAACTTATTTTGCTTTATTTACATTAATACCTTCAGTTTTGATTTCAATTTTTTCATTATTTTTATTTTCATTCGCTCTAGAAAAATATTTTGATAAGAAAGTGACCACTGTTGTTAACAACTCTTATGAACTTGCAATAAATTATGTGGAAGAAATTAGAAATAAAATTCAATCTGAGACTGTTTTAATTGCATTTGATACTAATAAAAGTAAGAAATTTTTAAATGATAATATTAAAGAATATAAAAGATTTTTAAATACTCAAAAAATAATAAGAAATGTAGATGAAATTCATATTATAGATATGAATAAGGAACTATTGTTTACAACTATAGATAATAGTCAGTTTTTTGTTCCACCATTAGATGAAGCTTTAAATTTAGTATTAGAAGACGATAGACCTTTAAAAATTATTAATGCACCAGAAAATATGTCTGCAGCTATTATGAGATTACAAAATTTTGAAAACAGATTTCTTTATGTAGTTAAATACTTAGATAAAAACATATCAAAATATTTAACAGAGTCTCAAGAAGCTATTAATTTTTATTATACAGTTGAGGAAAAAAGTACCGGCATTAAAGTATCATTTGCAATTATTTATATAATTATAGTAAGTGTATTATTATTTTTATCTATATCTATAGCTATTAGGTTTTCTTCAAGATTTTTCCGTTCAATAAATAATTTAATATATGCATCTATTTCTATTGGTAAGGGAGATTTTGATACAAAAGTACCAGAAGTAAAAACTGACAAAGATTTAGAAATTTTAAATAAAAATTTCAATCTTATGATTGAAAGACTTAAAAACCAGCAAGATAAATTAATTATTAATGAAAGACACGAAGCATGGGGCAGTTTAGCAAGAAAATTAGCTCATGAAATTAAAAATCCACTAACCCCAATTCAACTAACTATAGATAGACTTAAAGATAAATATTCAAGTTTATTAGAGGATAAGGATTCTGAAAATTTTAAAGAAAATTTAAAAATAATTAATAATCAAATTAAACAAATTGGTAATTTGGTAAATGAATTTTCTGATTTTGCACGAATGCCAAAACCAACAATGAGAGATAATGATTTGGTAAGTTTGATGAAAGAAAATATAAAATTAGTAAATGAAATTGATAAATCTATACAAATAGAATTTACAAAAAATTTAGAAAAAATTGTTCTTAATAGTGATAAAGAGCAGATAAGCAGAGTATTTTTTAACTTAATTAAGAACTCAATAGAAAGTATTCAACAAAAGGCTGAAAAAGACAGTAAATCCAATAAAAAAGTTACTATTGAACTATCTGAAATTGATGACCACATCTATATCGTCATTGTTGATAGTGGAATTGGTTTTTCGAAAGTGTCTTCAAATATAAAAGATATTTTAAATCCATATTTCACAACGAAAAAAAATGGTACGGGTTTAGGACTTTCTATAGTGAATAAAATTATAAGTGATCATAATGGTAAAATAGATTTTGTGCCTATAAGCGATGGAGCTAAAATAAAAATTGATTTTGTAAAATAGTATGAGTGCAGAAATTTTAATTGTAGACGATAATAGTGATATAAGAAATATTATTAATGAGCTTATATTAGATGCTGGCTATAAAACTAGATTAGCAGCTAATTACAACCAAGCTCTATCTGAGATTGATAAAAAATTACCTGATGTTGCAATATTAGATGTTAAGTTAGATAAAGGTGATAATGATGGAATAGAACTTCTTTCACATATTAAAACTAAAAATAAAGATGTTCCTGTTATAATAATTTCTGGTCATGCTAATATTGAAATGGCTGTAAAATCACTACATTATGGCGCTTTTGAATTTATAGAAAAACCGTTTGATCAGGAAAGATTATTAAACTTTGTAAAAAGAGCTGTTGAAAATTATAACCTTAAAAAGGAAAATAAAGAATATGAAAGTAAATTATTTTCCTCATATGATCTTATTGGAAACAGCAAAAATATTATAAATATAAAAGATCAAATAAAAAAAATTGCAATTACTGAAAGCAGAGTTTTTATTAAAGGTCCTTCAGGATCAGGAAAAGAATTAATTGCTAGAAAAATTCATAAAAATTCTAATAGAAATAAGAATCCATTTATAATTTTAAATGGTGCTTTGTTAGACTCTGAAAAGTATGAATTAGAATTATTTGGAGAGGAAAAAGAAAATGGAGTAATTTCATATGGAGCTTTAGAAAAAGCAAATAGTGGAACATTACTGATTGATCAAATATCAGAAATTCCTTTAGATATTCAATCTAAGATTCTTAGAGTTTTGACAGATCTAAAATTCAAAAGGGTTAATGGAAGTAACGATGTGACCGTTGATGTTAGATTAATGTGTTCCTCGAGTAAAGATTTAAAAAATGAGATACAGTTAGGAAATTTTAGAGAAGATTTATTTCATCGAATAAATGTTTTTGAAATCAACATTGAACCTCTAAGTCAAAGAATTTCAGATATACCACTTTTGATTAAATATTTTTCAAAAATGATCTCAGAAAATTATAATATTAGTGAATTAGATATAGACGAAAATAATAGCTATATTTTAAACCATAATTGGAAAGGTAACGTTAGAGAATTACGAAATTTAATTGAAAGAATTGCAATATTGCAACCAGAAACAAAAGATAAAGTCTCTAATATTATAAAAGAGTCACTAAAAAATAACAATTTTGATGATCAGATAGCTGAAAACAGCCTATCTGTGCCACTAAAAGAAGCTAGAGAAAAGTTTGAAAAAGAGTATTTAACTATTCAACTAAAAAAATTTAATGGAAATATCTCTAAAACAGCAAATTTCGTTGGCATGGAAAGAAGTGCATTGCATCGAAAATTAAAAGGCTTAGGAATTAAAGAATTTAATTAATGAACATAATTATCTGTGGAGCGGGAAGAGTAGGGTTCACTATTGCAAAACAATTAAGCGAACAAGGTCATTCGATTACTGTTATTGATACATCAAGTGAAGATATTCAAAAGATTGATGATGCATTAGATGTTAAAGCTATTGTTGGAAAAGCTACTTATCCAACAATTCTTGAAAAAGCTAATGCAACTGAAACGGATATGATCATTGCTGTAACAAGAAATGATGAAATCAACATGCTTATATGTCAGATAGCTTTTTCAATATTTAAAATTCCTAAGAAGATTGCTAGAATAAGATCTCAAGATTATCTAAATCCAAAATTTACAAGTGTATATAATAAAGAAAATCTTCCTATAGACGTTATCATTTCACCAGAAATTGAGATTGCAAAATCAATCCAAAGGAAACTGGAAGCACCAGGAGCTTTAGATAGTGTCCCTTTTGCAGATAATAAAATAAGATTATTAGAAATTTTAATTCGAGATAGTTGTAACTTAATAAATATAAAATTGAAGGATCTAACAAAAAAATATCCAAATCTTGACGCAAATGTAATTGGAATTATACGAGAAGATAAATTTTTAATTCCTAAAAAAGAAGATGATATAAAGAAAAATGATAAAATTTATGTAATAATTAATTCTTCGCAAACTTCAGAAACATTAGAAGCATTTGGTCATACAGAAAAAGTATCAAAGAAAATTTTAATTGTTGGTGGAGGAAATATAGGTTTTAACTTAGCTAAAAATATTGAAGAGTCATTAGATGCAGCAAGAGTTAAAATTGTGGAAAAAGATAAGGATCGTGCTGAATTTTTAGCATCTGAATTAAATAATACTATTGTGATAAATGGAAATGGATTAGATGAGGAAGTTTTGTCAGAGGCAAACTTAGAAGAAGCTGAAACAGTTTTAGCTTTAACAAATGATGATGAGGATAATTTAATGGTCAGTGTTCTTGTTGAAAAATTTGCAAAAGATGAAAAAGGTATTGAGGATAAAAGAACCATGGCTTTAGTAAATAAGCCAAATTATTCGCTTCTCCAAGACTCTTTAAAAATAGATGATCTTATAGATCCAAGAATGAATACAGTTTCAAGTATTTTAAAACATGTGCATAAAGGTACTATAGAAACTGCTTATACAATCATGAATGGAGAATATGAAGTGATAGAAGCTGAAATTATTGAAACTTCTCAGTTGATTAATAAAGAACTTAAAAATTCAGACTTACCAGACGAAATAAGAATTGGTGCAGTTTTAAGAGAAAGTAAAATAATTATACCAAGATCAAACTTTGTTTTCCAAAAAGATGATAAAGTTGTATTTTTGGCAAAGAAAGACTCAATTTCAGTAGTAGAAAATATATTTAGAATTAGTTCAATCTAATTAAATGTTGTTATTTAGAGTAAAATATTTAAGTTTTTTTTTCATACTAATTTCTATATTTTCTTTTTTTAATATAATTTATTCTTATTATTTCAATTTATACTTAAATCTAAATACGTATTACTCAAGCTTATTGGTATCTTTATTGATTGGAATTCTTTTTTATTTTTTTGAAAAAAATGAAAAAAAACCATCCATTTTTGAAAAAATTATTACTGTTCTACTGGGATATATATTGATACCATTTGTGTTAAGCATCCCATTTTATTTTAGTATATATAATTTAACTTTTTTAGACTCTTTCTTTGAAGCTATATCCGGTTTTACATCAACAGGTTTTACAATTCTTGAAAATATAAAGCATTTAGATCAAGGTTTGATCTTGTGGAGATCGTCAATACAATGGATTGGAGGATTATATTTTTTATTTTCTATTATTTTTTTAATAGATATTTACGATAAAAGTTTAAAAAAATCTCTTACAAACTTTTTATCATTTAGCAGTTCAGAGATTTTTAAACAAACTATCAAAATTTTTTTACTTTACTCAAGTCTAACAATTTTCATTTTTATAGTTTTAAATATTTTTGGAATAAGATCTTTTAATTCTCTTAACTTAGCTATGACAATCATTTCATCTGGAGGATTTTTACCTGATAATGATTTATCAACTATATTAGCCA
>CABZJV010000012.1 GCA_902526115.1 uncultured Pelagibacteraceae bacterium | reverse complement strand
GTTGGGATTTTATTGATGCTAATCCATGGGCTGAATTACCAGGTTTACCATGGACTATTGTTGCTGCAGGAGCAACAATATTATCTTATAAATTAAGTGGTAAAGGTTTAGCCATTTTCGCTGGATTAACAATGGTTTACATTTCTATTTTTGGACAGTGGAAACCATCTATGCAAACTTTATCATTTATTTTAGTTGCAGCGCCATTGTCTTTTATATTTGGACTTGGTCTAGGTATATCTGCATTTAAAAGTAAACGAGTTGAAAAAGCTCTTTATCCAATTCTATTAGTTATGCAAACTATGCCACAATATGCAGTGCTTGTGCCTGCGCTAGTTTTATTTGGAGTTGGTGATCATGCGGCAGTAATTATAACTATGATTGTTGCAATTCCACCAATGATATTATTAACTTTACTAGGATTAAGAGCAATACCACCTGAAGTAATTGAGGCTGGTAGAATGAGCGGATGTAATAATTGGCAACTGATGTTCAAAGTTTTAATTCCTACAGCTAGAAGGGATATACTGATTGGAGTTAACCAGGTAATAATGGTTTGTTTTTCAATGGCGGTTATTTCAGCTTTTATCGGAGCAAAAGGTTTGGGTTTTAATTTATTATTAGCACTTAATCAGCTTAATATTGGATTAGCTTTAGAAGCAGGTTTGTGTATTAGTCTTATCGCAATATTATTAGATAAAATGTCTTTAGCTTGGGCAAACAAACAAACAGACTATTTTGGTAATCTTACATTCTTTGAAAGGAATAAAAATACTATATTTTTTATCGGAGCATTTGTTATAGGAGTTATTCTTGCTTATATAGGAACTTTTTTATTTAAAGGTACATTTAATTATTTATTTGAAATTCCGCATAATAAAGGAATATCAACAGCAGACTTTTGGAATAAAGGAGTTGATTGGATCTTTGATACATTTTTCGTTTATATAAAAGCATTTAACACATGGCTAATTCAAGAAGTGTTACAGCCAATGAGAGCACTTTATTTAAGAATGCCTGCAGTTGCTACAATAGTTTTAGTAGTTGGAGCTGGTTATTTAATTGGTGGAATCAGATCAGCGTTAGTAGTTTGTGGGTTAACTTTGTTTATAGCTCTAAGTCCTTGGTGGGACAGAGCATTAGTGACAACGTATATGGCAACTTTTGGAGTTATAATTTCATGTTTAATTGGTTTTACAGTTGGAACTATATGTTTTCAAAACAAGAGCGCTGCAAAGTTTATGTTAGGTGTTTGTGATATTTTTCAAACCTTCCCATCCTTTGTATACTTGATTCCGGTCATGATGCTATTTGGAATAACAGATACATCAGTACTGATTGCGGTAATCGTTTATGCAACAATTCCTGCAACTAGATACACAATTGAGGGTCTTAGAAGTGTTCCGGTAGGGCTACATGAAGCAGCAACGATGTCGGGTGTAAACAAATTCCAAAGATTAACAAAAATAGAATTTCCACTTGCATTTCCTCATATGATGCTCGGTTTAAATCAAACAATAGTTTTTGCACTATTTATGGTCATTATTGGTGCATTTATTGGAACAGAAGATTTAGGGCAATATATCCTTAAAGCGTTATCTGATAAAAATGGAGCTGGTATTGGATTAACACTTGGTATTTGTGTTGCTTTTATAGGTTTGATTTTTGATAATTTAATCAGAACTTGGGTAGCTAAAAGAAAAAAGCATCTTGGCATAGCATAAAATTTTGAAAAAATTTATAATTTCAATTGACCAAGGAACTACATCATCAAGAGTAATTCTTTTTGATAGTAAGGCTAAAATAGTTTTTAAATCTCAATTTGAATTTAAACAATATTTTCCTAAAAATGGGTGGGTTGAACATGATCCTAAAGAAATATGGTCGACAACAATTAAAGCTCTTAAAAAAGTTGTAAAAAAAGCTTCTAGACTTAATGGTAAAATTATAAGTATTGGAATAACAAATCAGAGAGAGACGACTATTATGTGGGATAAAAGAACTGGCAAACCAGTTTATAATGCAATTGTTTGGCAGGATAGAAGAACTCAAAAGTATTGTAATTTATTAAAAAGTAAAAACTATGAAAATAATTTTAGAAAAAAAACTGGTTTATTTATAGATCCATATTTTTCAGCTACTAAAATAAAGTGGGTTTTAAATAATATTCCAGAAACTAAGAGATTAATAAAATCAAATAATCTACTTTTTGGAACAGTAGATACTTTTTTGATATGGAAACTTACTAATGGTAAACAGCATTTAACGGACGCTACAAACGCAAGTAGGACGATGCTTTACAACATTAATACCAATAAATGGGATAACGAAATTATTAAAAAATTGAAAATTCCTATGAATATTTTGCCCAAAGTTAAAAATTCCATAGACGATTTTGGATATACAGATACAAAAATTACTGGAAAAAAAATTCCTATTTTTGCTGTTTTGGGAGATCAGCAAGCGGCAGCTGTTGGTCAAGCTTGTTTTGAAAAAGGCTCGATAAAAAGTACTTATGGTACAGGTGCCTTTGTCATAATGAATACAGGATCAAGCAAAATTAATTCAAAAAATAAATTATTAACAACAATATGTTATAGGTTAAATGGTAAGAATACATATGCGCTAGAAGGATCAATATTTATTGCAGGAGCAGGTGTGCAATGGCTTCGAGATAAAATTAAATTAATTAATAATGCCTATGAAACAGAAACAATAGCTAAGTCCACAAAGACTAATAATGGAGTTTATGTTGTGCCTGCTTTTAGTGGCATTGGTGCTCCATATTGGAGATCTGATGCAAGAGGTTTAATTACAGGATTAACTAGAGATAGTGATTGGAAAAATTTAGTAAGAGCGACGGTGGAGTCAGTTGCTTATCAAAGTTATGACTTATTCCGTTCAATGAGTAAAGATGGATTGAAACCAAAAATTATAAAAATAGATGGTGGCATGGTGGCTAATAATTGGTTTTCTCAATTCTTGTCTAACATTATTGATCTTCAAGTAATTAGGCCCAAGGTTTTAGAAACCACTGCTCTAGGTGTTGCTGTATTTGCAGGTTACAAATCAGGAGTTTTCAAATCTTTAAAAGAAATTACTAATTTATGGAAAAAAGATAGAGATTTTAAGCCAAAAATTAGCAGGGCAAATAGAAATAATTTGATTAAAGGTTGGAATTTAGCAATAAAAAGAACCTTAGTTTAACTAAAAATATGAAAAAAATATTAATTATTGGTTCAGGTGCAATGGGAGCAGCATTTTCTATACCTTTAATAGAAAATAATCACAAAGTAACACTTTCAGAACCCTATAATTTGAAGTTACTTAAAAAGTTAAGTTTTAAAAAAAAATTTCATCCTGCTTTAAAGATAAATTTACCAAAAAAATTAGTTATACAGAAATTTTCTCCAGATATTCTATCTTTTAAATGGGATCTAATTGCTATAGCGGTAAGTTCTATAGGAATAGACTCTATAAGCGAATGTCTTAAAAAACTTTAAGAAAATTACTCCCATTTTGGTTCTAACAAAGGGTTTGAAATTTGATAAAAATAAAATTATCACAATGACAGAGCAAATTAAAAAAAATAATAATAGATTAAATATATCAGCTTTGAAAGGACCATGTTTAGCTAAAGAGCTATCAAGAAAAGTTAAGAGCTACACTGTAGTGGCAAATAAAAATATAAAAATTGCTAAAAATATTGGTAGTATAATTTCTACAAATTTTTATAAGACGGAATATTCAACTGATGTAAGAGGTGTAGAGTTTTCATCAGCAATTAAAAATATTTACTCAATGATTATTGGATCAGGACAAGGAAACAATACTTCATCAGCTTTATTTAGAAAATCTATTGATGAAATGGAATATTTAATTAAATTTTTTAAAGGAAATAGAGAAACAGTTTATGGACTTGCAGGACTTGGAGATTTATACGTAAGCGCAGTGGGTGGTCGAAATAGTAAAATGGGAGAGTATTTAGGAAAAGGAATTACTTTTAAAGAAGCAAAAAAAAGATTTATGAGAGAAGATACAATTGAGGGTGCAGACCTTGCTTTTGAAATAGCACCATATGTGTTAAAAAAAATTAATAATAAAAAAATACCTTTAATGATTGCATTGTTAAAAGCAATCACCAAAAATAAAAAATTAAAAATAAATTATTAATTTTATTTATTTAAAAAAGCTTTCATAGAATCATCCATTGCTTTTTCCCATGGTGTATGATGGATTGGTGCAACGGAGCCAGTGACAGGTGAAGAA
The DNA here is from genome assembly GCA_902526115.1 of uncultured Pelagibacteraceae bacterium. Taxonomy (GTDB): domain Bacteria; phylum Pseudomonadota; class Alphaproteobacteria; order Pelagibacterales; family Pelagibacteraceae; genus Pelagibacter. The sequence continues at coordinate 23,145 of CABZJV010000012.1, read as the reverse complement.
AAAGATTTATTTCTATAAGTAAGTATATCTTCCACCTTATGGTGCTCCCATTCTTTAAAATTTTCTCTGATTAATTCAAAATCAATTTTTGGATAATCTGACATGCTATGGAGTTCTTTTGTATATTCTGTTTGGAAGTCAATCATTTGATCTGGATTTTCTAGTTTTTCTTCCATTGCAACCCATTTACTTATATCTTTTTCTATTTCGTCATCACTTGGCATTTTAATTTTACCCATGATAACATCTCTTGCATACCAAGCTTGGCAGTCAAACATATTGAAGGTATGAAATTGATCCTGCATTCCAAGATATAAAAGTTTATGATTATTTTGCCAAACAACACCTTTGTATAATTTAGGGGGATACAATCTGTTATGCGTTTTTAACTGCAAATCCTCGTTTAAGAATGGAAAATGATGAAGATAGCCGGTACACAAAATAATAACATCAGCGTCTTGCTCAGTGCCATCTTTAAAGATTGCATTTTTACCTTCAAGTCTGTCTAAATAATGAACTTCCTTCATTCCTTTTGGCCATTTGAAACCCATTGCATTATTTCTATATCCAATAGTCACACTTTTAGCTCCATATTTATTACATTGTAGAGCAACATCTTCAGCTGAATAACTGCTTCCAAGAACTATTACATTTTTATCTCTAAATTCTTCTGCGTCTCTAAAGTCATGAGAGTGCATTATTCTTCCTGGAAAAGAATTCATCCCTTTATATTCTGGAATATATGGTACAGAAAAGTGTCCAGTAGATACTACAACAAAATCAAAATGGTCTAACAAAATTTTATTATTAGCTTTATCTTGATAACTAAGTTCAAATTTATTATTTCTGAACGTAGTATTTATAACTCTTGTATTAAATTTTATCTTATTTTTTAAATTTCCTTTGTTTACTCTGCCTATAATATAATCGTGAAGAACTTCTCTTGGGGGAAAAGAAGGGATTGGTTTTCCAAAATGTTCGTCAAATGAATAATCAGCAAATTCTAAACACTCTTTTGGTCCATTTGACCACAAGTATCTATACATACTATTTGGAACAGGATCTCCATATTGATCTGAACCAGTTCTCCAGCTGTAATTCCAAAGACCTCCCCAATTTTCTTGTTTTTCAAAACAAACTATTTCTGGAATTTTTTCACCCTTAGCCTCCAAATGCTCGAAAGCTCTTAACATTGATAAACCACATGGGCCTGCGCCTATTATTGCAATCTTTGACATTTAATTTTCCTATCTTTAATAATTCTATAAATATATCTTACTAACAAAATAAGAAAATTAAAAATTATTTTTTGCTATGAAAATTAATTGGAATTATCCAACTTCGATGTGGGTAGGTGAAAACAGGGTTGAAGATATATCTAAAGCTTGTAAACAACTTGAGATTTCAAACCCACTGTTTGTTACTGATAAAGACTTAATAAATTTAGATATGACTAATAAAATATTAATAAATTTAAATAAAGAATTTAATCATCTCTCAGTATTTTCAAATTTTTCAGGAAATCCGTTTGGAGAAAATGTTGAAGATGGAGTTAAAAACTACAAAGAATCACAGTGTGATGGGGTGATAGCATTTGGTGGCGGAAGTGCAATTGACGTTGGAAAAGCAATAGCATTTATGTGTGGTCAAAAAAGACCCATTTGGGATTTTGAGGATATAAGAGATTACTGGACTCGAGCAGACAGTTCTAAAATTTCAAAAATTATTGCTATACCCACTACAGCGGGAACAGGCTCAGAAACAGGAAGAGCTTCAGCAATAATTAATAAAGAGACAGGAATTAAAAAAATAATTTTTCACCCCAAAATATTACCTTCAATAGTGATTTTAGATCCCATTCTAACAATAGATCTTTCTCCAAGGTTAACAGCGGCTACAGGCATGGATGCATTAGCTCATAATTTGGAGGCATTTTGTGCATCTGGATTTCATCCTATGGCTGACGGTATAGCTTTAGAAGGCATTAGATTGATAAAGAAATCTTTAAACGTAGTAGTTAAAAATGGTCAAAATTTAGATGCGAGATTAGACATGCTTGTTGCATCAACTATGGGTTCAACGGCATTTCAAAAGGGACTTGGTGCTATACATTCTTTAAGTCACCCTGTTAATGCACAATTTAACTTACATCATGGTTTATCTAATGCAATATTTATGCCTTATGTATTAACTTTTAATAAAAAAGAAATATCTAATAAAATCATTTCGATATGTGATTATATTGGTATAGAAAAATCATTTGAAAACTTTATTAAATGGATAATGGATTTACGGCAAGAATTAAACATACCTCATAAATTATCAGATGTGATTGATGAAAATAAAATTGATTTAGATATTTTATCTAAAATGGCATTTGATGATCCATCTACCAATGGAAACCCAAAAAAATTAGACATAAATCATGTTAAAACTATGTATGAACACAGTATTTCAGGAAAACTTTTTTAATGAAAAATATATTACTTGTTGAGGGAAATTTAAGAGAGGTAAATCAAGAATTTACCGACAATGGAATTAAAACACACACGGAAAGTTTGAGAGAGAGCATAGATTATTTTACTAATAATTTAGAGATTGATACTGTTAATCCTTCATCTGATAATGATATTTTTAACAAGGTAAAAGATCTTAATAAATATGATGGATTAATATGGGGTGGAAGTAGCTTAAATATTTATAGTGACACCATTGAGATAAGAAGACAAATAGATTTTATGAAAGAATGCCAAAAGAAAGTTAAAAATATTTTAGCAATTTGCTGGGGACTGCAGGTAGCCGTGACAGCAGCAGGTGGGGAAGTCAAAAAAGGCAACAATGGAGCTCACAGAGGCATTGCTCACGAAATTGTAATTAATTCAGATGGATTAAAACATCTTTTGTATAAAGACAAAATACAAAACTTTAATACACCAGCATTTAATTATGATGAGGTTGTAACCTTGCCTAGAGACGCAATTTTACTCTCATCAAATAAAGTTAATAAAGTAATGGGTTTAAATTTTAAAACTGAGGTAAGTGATATTTGGGGTATTCAATATCACCCTGAAATTACGTACGAAAAAATGGTAACTTTAATCAATTTTAGAAAAGAAAGACTTCTTCAAAACAAATCTTTTAATAATGAGGAAGATATGATTTCTCACATAAAAATTATAGAGGATGAAATAAAAATTTCTAATAAAGATTTGAGGATGAGAGAGCTTAGAAACTGGTTAAATTTTATTTAGTAATATTTCTTATTAAAATAAACCTTCAATTTCACCATCATCGTTTAATTTAATTGAATCTGCAGCGGGAACTCTTGGTAAACCCGGCATTGTCATTATTTCACCGCACACAACAACTATAAACTCAGCTCCCGAAGATAATCTCACTTCTCTCACAGGAAGAACATGGCCTGTCGGTGCTCCTTTTAAATCGGGGTCCGTTGAAAAACTATATTGAGTTTTTGCAATACAAACAGGTAATTTTTTATATCCTTTTTCTTCAAAATCTTTTAGCTGTTGTCTTATTTTAGTATCAGCAACAACTTCACTTGCTCCATAAATTTCTAGTGCAATTTTTTCAATCTTTTTAAATAATGTTACTTCATCCTCATACAAATATTTAAATGTATCTTTTTTGATATCACAAATATCACTTACATTTTGTGCTAATTCTTTGGTTCCTTCACTTCCATTTGACCAATGAGTACATTTTGATGCCTTAACACCTTGTGTTTCACAAAAATCTAGTAGAGTTTTCATTTCATTATCTGAGTCAGTTATAAAATGATTAACAGCAACGGTTACAGGTAATCCAAATTTTCTAATATTATTTATGTGTCTTTCTAAATTAACTAATCCATTTTTTAATGCAGAAATATTTTCTTTCTTAAGATCTTCTTTATTTACTCCACCGTGCATTTTAAGAGCTCTAATGGTTACAACTATTACTACACAGTCAGGCTTTAAACCAGATTTTCTACATTTAATATTTAAAAATTTTTCCGCTCCAAGGTCAGCTCCAAAACCAGCTTCAGTTACAACATAATCTGCTAGCTTTAAACCAGCTTTTGTCGCTATTACAGAATTGCAGCCATGAGCTATATTGGCAAATGGTCCACCGTGTATTATAGCAGGGTTATTTTCCAAAGTTTGAGTTACATTTGGTCTTATAGCCTCTTTAAGTAAAACTGTCATAGGACCTTGTGCGTTTAAGTCTTTTGCATGTATTGATTTTTTTTCACGAGTATAACCAATAGTTATATTTCCTATTCTTTCCTCTAAATCTTTAAGATTAGTTGCTAGACAAAATATAGCCATTAATTCTGAAGCAACTGTTATATCAAAACTATCTTGTCGAGGATAACCATTTGCCACCCCACCTAGATCCACAATAACAGACCTTAAAGATCTATCATTCATATCCATTACTCTTCTCCAAACAATTCGTCTGACATCAATATTAAGTTTATTACCCCAGTAAATATGATTATCTATTAAAGCTGACAATAAATTATGTGCTGATGTAATTGCATGAAAATCTCCAGTGAAATGAAGATTTATTTGTTCCATTGGAACTACTTGAGCATAACCACCACCTGCCGCACCACCTTTCATACCAAAAGAGGGGCCTAAGCTTGGTTCTCTTAAACATACAATCGATTTTTTTCCAATCTTGTTTAAACCATCATTCAAACCTACTGAAGTTGTGGTTTTACCTTCGCCTGCAGGTGTAGGTGTAATTGCAGTTACTAATATAAGTTTACCATCTTTATTTTTTAGACTGTTCAAATATTCTAAATTTATTTTAGCTATATGTCTTCCCATAGGGCTAAAGGCGTGATTTTCATCTGGAACATTTACTTTTGCCAATATCTCTTGTATTGGCTTCATTTTTGCTTCTCTAGCTATTTGTATGTCTGATTTAATGTCGCTCATTAAAGTTCTTTTTTATATTTAGTTGCAAGATTAGTATCTCTTTTTAATGTCTTTGGAAACTTCTAAAAAATATATATAAAAAAAATAAGAACTATTTATATTCTTTGTTATAAAATTAATTGATGCAAAAATATTCTATATTTAATTTAGTAAAAAACGCATTTTCAAATCATGAAAACTGGGATTTAGCTTGGAAGGATCCTACTCCAAAAGAGGAATATGATGTAGTTATTATTGGTGGGGGTGGCCATGGGCTTGCTACTGCCTATTATCTCGCAAAAGAACATAATATTACAAAGGTAGCAATTATTGAAAAAGGTTGGATAGGGGGTGGAAATGTTGGAAGAAACACAACGATAATCAGATCAAACTATATGCATGATGAAAACGCTTTATTCAGTGAATTTGGAATGAATTTGTGGAGAAAAATGAGCCAAGATTTAAATTACAATGTGATGTTCTCTCCAAGGGGAATTATAAATCTTGCACACTCAGATGCGCAAATGAATGCCTACGCAAGGCGAGGAAATTCAATGAGATTAAATGGTATAGATGCAGTTTTATTGAACCGAGAGCAAGTAAAAGAAATAATACCAATGGCAGATTTTTCAGAAAATGTTAGATTTCCAATTTTTGGCGGATTAATGCAGCCGAGTGCTGGTACTGCAAGACATGATGCTGTTGCTTGGGGTTACGCGCGTCAGGCAGACTCTATGGGAGTTGAAATAATTCAAAATTGTGAAGTAACAGGTTTTGATGTAACTGCAGGTAAGATAAATGGAATAAGAACTACTCGTGGAAATATAAAAACAAAAAAAGTTGGTTTGTGTGTAGCGGGAAGTACAAACATTTTAGCTGAAAAACTTAATATGACATTACCAATTGAAACTCATCTTCTCCAAGCATGTGTTTCCGAACCTGTTAAACCAGTTTTAGATAGAGTAGTGACTTTTGGTGCTGGCCATTTTTATATTAGTCAATCTGACAAAGGTGAAATGGTAATGGGTGGAGATCTTGATGGATATAATAGTTATGCTCAAAGAGGAAATTTACCAACTCTTCAACATGTTTTGACCGAAGGTATTGCGATGATGCCTTTTTTAAGCAAATTGAAAATGCTTAGAACCTGGGGTGGTATAATGGACATGTCTATGGATGGTTCGCCTATTATTGACAAAACACATATTGATGGTTTGTATTTGAACTGTGGATGGTGTTATGGGGGTTTTAAAGCAACTCCGGCATCAGGTTGGACATTTGCTTACACAATTGCTCAAGACCGAGTTCATGAACTAAATGCTGGATTTAGTTTAAATAGATTTAGCACTGGTCATTTAATTGATGAAAAAGGACTTGGTACGAAGACTTGGATATCCTAAATGCTTCATATTAAATGTCCTCATTGTGGAATGAGATCTCAAAATGAATTTTCTTACGGTGGTGATGCTAGCGTAAAAAGACCTGAGCTTAATAAAGAAATCACTGACGAAGAATGGGATAACTTTGTTTATAATCGAAAAAGTTTAAGAGGTAAGCATTTAGAATTATGGCAACATTTATCTGGATGTAGACAATGGATTAAGGTTGAGAGAGATACTGCAACCCACGAAATATTTAATACATATAAAGCTGAAGAGGAAATATCTTAATGTCTCAAACATATAGATTAGAAAATGGTGGACTGATTAATAGGTATAAAAAATTGTCATTTAAATTTAATGGAAAAACATACTATGGTTATGAGGGAGATACTTTAGCATCTGCTTTAATTGCTAATGGAGTACATTTAGTCGGTAGAAGCTTTAAATATCATAGACCAAGAGGTTTTTTCGGAGCTGGTGTAGATGAGCCTTATGCAATGGTTCAATTATACAGAAACGATGAAACAGAGCCCAATGTAAAAGCTACAGAGCAGGAGCTTTTTGAAGGACTAGAGGCTAAAAGTGTAAATTGTTGGCCTAGTGTAAACTTTGATATTGGTGCGATTAATAATTTTTTAAAAATTTTTCTACCTGCAGGTTTCTATTATAAGACTTTCATGTGGCCTAAAAGTTTTTGGTATCGAGTTTATGAACCTTTTATTAGAAAAGCCGCTGGTCTAGGCGTCGTTTCTACTAAACATGATAAAGAAAGGTATGAGCACAAATATGAATATTGCGACTTATTAATTGCAGGTTCAGGTCCATCTGGTTTAGCGAGCGCGTATGCGGCAGCAAAAAATAGTGCGAGAGTAATTTTAGCTGAGGATAAACCAAGATTTGGTGGGTCATTATTAACTAGCGATGTAAATATTGGAAATCAATCAGGTGAAGATTGGGCAAATAGAATTATTTCTGAATTAAAACAAATGCCAAATGTAGTTGTTAAAAATAGATCTCAAATTTTTGGTTACTATGATCACAATATGTTAGTGATGTCAGAAAAAGTTAGTGATCATCTTCCAAAAACAAAAAAATATCACCCAAAACAAAGACTTTGGTATATTAGGGCAAAAGAAGTTTTAATTTCTTCTGGATCAATTGAAAGACCATTAGTTTTTGGTAATAACGACACTCCAGGTGTTATGTTATCTTCAGCTGCAAAAGAATATTTAAAAGTATACGGTGTTTTAGTTGGTAAAAATCCATTAGTGTTTACAAATAACGATAGTGGCTATGAGACAGCGATTGAATTTAAAAAAAATGGAATTAACCCTATTATTTTAGACTCCAGGGTAAACCCAAAATCAGAAATAATTGATGAAGCAGTTAACCTAGGTATTAAAATTAAATTTTCCTACGTTGTTGTCGCCGCACAAGGGTATAAAAAAGTAAGCTCAGCAGACATCTCAAAAATTTCAGATGATAAAAAGAAACTTGGTACAATTGAAAATATTAAGTGTGATTGTATTTGTGTTTCAGGTTTTTGGACACCAACCATTCATTTAGCCTCACAATCAGGGAACAAAACAAAATTTAAAGAGGAAATTGATGCTTTTGTACCTGGAACGTCTAAGCAGAATGAAACAACCTTAGGTGCTGCTAATGGAGTTTTTACATTAGAAGAAACTCTAAAAAGCTCATTCATGGCTGGACAAGATTTATCAAAAAAAATAACAAATAATGATAATAAAATTTCTTTACCAAATGTGGTTGAAAAGAAATCTTCCCGACATGATAAGTTTTGGTGTGTACCTTTGCCTGAAGGTAAAAATTATAAAAGATTTTTAGATTTTCAAAATGATGTTTCAGTCTCAGATATCGAAATAGCATTAAAAGAAGGTTATCGATCCATAGAGCATGTCAAAAGATACACAACTCTTGGAATGGCAACTGATCAAGGTAAAACAAGTAATTTGAATGGACTACAATTAGTATCTGATATTGAAAATAAAGTTGTACCTGCGGTGGGTCATACTACTTTTAGACCTCCATATACCCCAATATCTATTGGAGCAATTGTAGGTAGAGAAGTTGGAAAGCATTCCAAACCTACTCGTAAAACTCCAATGCATTCATGGCATGAAAATAATAACGCTGTATTTGTTGATGCTGGAGTTTGGTTAAGACCAAGATATTACAAACAAGGCAAAGAAACTCTTTTTGAGGCATCAAAGCGAGAAGCCAAAAATGTTAGAACAAATGTTGGAGTTTGTGATGTAACTACTTTAGGAAAAATTGATATTAAAGGTCCTGATGCAGCCGAATTTTTAAACAGAGTTTACACAAATGCCTGGTTAAAGTTGCCAGTTGGTAAAGCAAGATATGGGGTTATGCTTAGAGAAGATGGTATTGTTATGGATGACGGAACAACAACAAGGATATCTGAAAATCATTATCATATGACAACTACTACAGCTCAAGCAGCAAATGTACTCTCACACCTAGAGTATTATCTGCAACTTGTTTGGCCTAACTTGAATGTCAATGTAGTCTCTACTACTGAACAGTGGGCTGGCGCAGCAATAGCGGGTCCAAAATCTAGAAAGTTATTAAAAAAATTATTTCCGAATAACGATGTTTCAAACGAAGGTCTGCCATTCATGGGTTATATAGAGTCAGATCTTTTTGGAGTTAAAGCTAGAATTTTTAGAATTTCATTTTCAGGTGAATTAGCTTACGAGGTAAATGTAGAGTCTGATAATGGAAATTTTATGTGGGAAAAAATTATTGAACTAGGTCAGGAATTTGAAGTTCAACCTTATGGAACAGAGGCATTATCAACCCTACGAATTGAAATGGGGCATGTTGCTGGGTCAGAACTTGATGGAAGAACTATTTCTTACGACACATCATTAGAGGGATTAATAAGTAAAAAGAAAGACTTTATTGGCAAAAGGTCATTAAATAGAGAGGCTTTTACCTCTAGCGATAGGCAAAAGATTGTTGGAGTTGTTCCTCTAGATAAAAAAACTAGTATACCTGAAGGTTCACATTTAGTGAAAGATGCCAAGGCTACTTTACCAAATAAAAAATTAGGACATATATCTGCTTCATGTTGGAGTGTAGAGTACGACAATCCTTTCTCTCTAGCGATTTTGAAGGATGGAAAAAATATGATTGGAGAAAAATTATTTGTTATGTCTCCATTGAAAAACAAAGTAATTCCAGTTGAAATCGTTTCATCACATTATGTAGATCCAAAGGGAGAAAGAGTTAGATCATGAGTTCAATATCAGCTTTAGAAAATATCCATCAAAAAGGACAATTCGGTGATTATGAAGGAAAAAGCGAAAAAAATTTAATTAAAATTTCGGAAATAAAAAATTTAACTATTGTTCAAATTGTTCAATATAAAAATTCTAATGTTTTATGGGAAGAAATTAAAATAGATAATGTTAAATTAAGTTCAAAAGTTCTATCTGTAGTAAGTAATGAAAATACCCGAATTCTTTGGAACGGGCCACGAAATTGGCTTATAATGTCTAATAAAAAAGAAGTTCTTAGTGAAATTGAGAAAAATTTTAGTGAAAAGGATTTTGCAGTCACAGATATTTCTCATTCAAAATCAATTATTGAGCTAGAAGGTGATGAAGCAAAGGAAGTTTTAAAAAAAGGATGTCCTTTTAATTTTAATGAGCTTTATAAAAATAATTGCCTAAACTCTACATTTAATGGAATGTCCATAATTGTTGATATGATAGATGATAAACCTGATACATTTAGAATTTTTTCTCTAAGAAGTTTTGGTGAGTCTCTCTATCATTCATTAACAGACGCATCTCTAGAGTTTGGCTATATAGGTAAATAATTTAATCTCTTGTAGCTATATATACTCCAATTGTTGCAATTAAAAAACCTAATAAATCTAATTTACTTAAGCTCTCGTTTAAAAAAATCCAAGCCATAAGCGCAGAAGCAGGTGGTATTAAAAAAAAAATAGATACAGTTTTACTTGCAGAATTTTTTTTTATTAAAAACATTAGAATTGTAAAAGCTCCAAATGATACTAAAAAAACTTGATGACTCATTGCAATTAAAAAAGTAGTTGATAAATTAATATATGGTTCTGCAAAAAGAATAATTATTATAATATGAAAAACAAATCCTCCCAAAGCTTGGTTCATATTGCTCACTGATAAAGGTAAATTATTACTTAATTTTTTTTGCCAAATGGTCGATGATGTTATAGCTATCAATGCAATTACTGTTGAAACTACTCCAATTGTTGGAATTTCCGAGCCTACGTCAAAGCCCAAGACCATGGCTGCGCCAGAAAAACCTAAAAGAACCCCAATCCATTGTTTTATAGAAACTTTTTCATTTAAAAGTGGTCCGCTCAATACATTCGTAAGTATTGGTTGAAGAGTTACTATGAGTGCAGCAATTCCTGTAGGCATTCCTTTTGATATTGAAAAAAAAACACCTCCTAAGTAAATGCCATGAAAAAGGACACCACTTAAAAAAGACTCTATAAAATTTTTTCTATCAGTAAAAATTTTTTTTTTAGAAAAAAAAGAAAATAGAAAAAAACCTAATGCAACTAATGCAAACCTAAAAGCGAGTGCTGAAAATGGTTCACTATTATCTATAATTGGTTTAGTGGTAATAAACGCTGATGACCAAAGTAGAATAAAAATAAATGGAAAAACTTTAACCATTTTTGTTTTATAGTTAATTATTCAGCTTAGTCTTAAAAATAATACTCATTTTGAGCTAATTCTATCTTGAGTTGAATTTTTAAATAAGTAATAATTAAAGATAGTTTATGAAAACATTAAAAATATATATTTTTATTTTTTGTTCAATATTTTTATCAGGATGTATTCAGACAACATCTCTTTTAGGTCCAGGAATTACGGTTGCTACTACTGGAAATATATTTCAAGCAGGTTTTCAATATGGTGCTAATTCTGCAATAAAAAAAGAAACGGGTAAAGATGTTTTATCTCATATTAAAGATACAGTTGATGAACAAAACAAAAAAAAAAATTTTCATGCTAAATTAAAAAATATGCTAGAAAATAGAATAATTGCTACCAGAAAGAAACTTCAACTTCATTAATTCAAGATATCTAATTTAATTAAATTTTCTTGCTTTGTTTCTTTGCACCACATTTCATAACTTTCACAAACTCGCCAGAGATGATCAAAAGCTCTTTGTGATATTTCTAATGGAAAATGACTTTTAGTATAATAAAGTTTAGGAATTTTCATTAATAGCTTTATCATAGAATTTTTTTGCACTTCCAATAACTTTAGAGTTTCATTAGTAATTTTTTTTCCTGTAATATTATCAATAAAGTTATTTTTCTCTAATTCTTTAAACCATTTATCATGAAATTCACCTGAGCTAATAAATTCGTAATCTTTAGATGTCATAAATATTTCAAATGCATTAATATTATTGAGTTCTGGATTTTTATTTTTAATTTCAATTATTTTAAAATAAATTAACTCAGCAACTCTAAGCACGTATGGCTTTTCAATCTTTGACTTCATAATTTAATTTTTATGTTTAGCCATAGCAGATTCAGCTAAAATAAGATTTGGATCTAAGAATATTTTAGAAGATTTTATTTTTTTAAATGACTTAAAAGCAAATATTGCTATTGGAAGTTCAGTGCACCCTAAAATTATTTTTTTACATTTCATATTAATCAAATAGTCTATTGCAGGTTTGATTGCTTTTTCTGCAGCTTTGACGTTACCCATTTTTACCAATTTAATTGCTTTGTTGACTGAGTTTTTTTGAATATTTTCTGAGGGTTTTAGAAGATTATAATCTTTGTCAAAAAAATTATTATATACACCAGTTTTTAGTGTACCTTCAGTTGCAAGCAATCCTACTTTTGATTTTTTTTTGCAATTTTTTTTTGTAAATTTAAAAACCTCTTTTGGCATATTGACTATTGGTATGTTTATTTTTTTTTGTAAATCTTCATACCAATAATGTGCTGTGTTACAGGGTATTACTATAAACTTACAATTATTCTTCTCCAGCAATTTACAGCCGTGAAGTAAACTTTTCAAAACTTTTTCATATTTTAGTTTGCTATTTTTGTTAGTAGACTTATTTAAAAGATCCTTAGTTTGAGATCCAATTGACTCAGGTCTTCCTGGAATATTAGATTTATTGTATAGTAAGAATAAAGGATATTCCTGATCTATTTTTCCTCTATTTAAAACTGCAAGCTTGTTACAAAAATCAAGGCCTGCTTGAGTTCCCATTCCACCTAAAATTCCAATCATATTTTTAAAATTAATTTATAAGTTTGTATCAAATATTTATAAATATTAATTGTGTTTAAACATTGATGTAAATATTTTGGTATTGGCTGAAAATTTAAAACTAAATAAATTTAATTATTTTTTCAGCCAATAGGAAGTGTGAAATTATGCAGTTTTTAAGTTAACTGCTGAAGGACCTTTAGGACCATCTTCAACATCGAAAGTCAAAGCTTGACCCTCATCTAAACCGTTCATACCAGCATCTCTTACAGCTGAAACATGTACAAACACATCTTTTTCTTTATCTTCTCTTTCAATAAAACCAAAACCTTTGGTTGGATTGAACCATTTTACTTTTCCTTGTAGACTCATAGTTATCTTCTTACTTTTTGTTATATTTATTAATTACTTATAATTAAGTAATCTTGGCTTTGTTTAGATTTTGTAGGGTTTTGTCAACAAAATATGTTGTAATTTAAATATTTTATTTAATATGTGTTAATAATTTTAGTTAAATAGACTGAATTGATATCTTTTTTGTAGTGAGCAAAAGGTTCACATACTTTAAAATCACATTTTTCAAAAAGTTTTCTAGCAGGTAAAAAAAAATCTCCTGCACCAGTTTCTACACTCACTCTTTTAATATTAAGCATTTTTGCCTCATTAATTAAATGATTAATTACATTTATACCATAACCTTGATTTCTAAAATTATTATGAACTCTTATAGATTTAAACTCTCCATGTCCTTTTTCTAAGAATTTTAAAGCTCCACATCCAATTAAATTTTCATTTTGCCACAAACTCCAAAATTTAATTGATGCCACCTTTAGTCCTGGAATATCTAAGACATGTGCGCTTCCTTTAGGGGAAGCAGCTCTTAACTCAACAAAGTGTTTAGTAAGAAGTTCATGAACTTCTTCGTTGTCAAAATTACCTTCTAAAGATTTTAACATTTATATTAAAATAGTAATATGTCCCATTTTTCTTTTTTCTTTAATCTCCTTTTTTAAATAATCAAAAAAGAATTCATTATTTTCTAATTTAGGAGAGTTTCTGTAATGAGATATTTGATCACCAAGCAAATTTATCATTTTTGCATTTGAAATTTTTTTAATCGGTATTTGTTCTAGTCCACAAACAGCACGCACATGATTCTCAAACTGACTAACATTAAATGCGTTGATTGTTAAATGACCCGAATTATGAACTCGAGGCGCAACTTCATTCACATAGAGATTGTCATTTCTATCAATAAAAAATTCCACACAAAGTGTTCCTATATATTTTAGCTCTTCAGCGATTAACATAGCCCATTCTTTTGATTGATTGAAAACTTTCTCGTTTATATCAGCAGGAATTTTTGAATGTTTGAGTATTTGATCTTCATGCGTATTTTCTATTGGCTCATAAATTTCATATTTATTATTACTAAATCTAGTTATAATTATTGAAATTTCTTTTTTGAGTTTAACTAACTTTTCTAAAATATATCCTTTAGAAAAATCAATGTTAATTAAACCTAATTCTTCGGTAGAATTTATTGGATATTGTCCTTTTCCGTCATAACCCAAAGTTGTCGTTTTCAATATACCTGGTAAAAAGTCCTCCAAAGCATCTATATCAGATTTTTTATCAATCGATACATATCTTGTAGTCCTAATATTTAACTTATTAATGAAATCTTTCTCTGCTAAACGATGTTGAATTAGTCTGTTAACAGATGGTTTTGGTAAGACTGGCTTTAATTTATTAATCTCGTTAAGTGTTTCAAATGGTATATTTTCAAATTCGTATGTGACGAAATCAACCTGATTTACAAATTCTATTATTTTATTTTTATCGTCATAATTCCCTGAAATAAATTTATTACAAAAATTTTGAGCTGGGGCATCTGCATCATCGCAAAAAACTATAGTCTTAATTTTTAATTTTTTAGCCGCAATAGCAAGCATACTTCCTAGTTGCCCGCCCCCCATAATGCCTAGAGTAGTATCTGACATTTTATTTAGGTTTTTTTCTAACTGATTTAGTTTGATTGGATCTCCACCTTTTCAATTTTTTCTTCACTGAAGTATTATTGTTGGCAATTATTGACGCTGCGAGTAAAGCGGCATTAATTGCACCATCTTCACCAATAGCCAGTGTTCCTACAGGTATTCCTTTTGGCATTTGTGCTATTGATAAAAGACTGTCCAAACCTTTCAATTTTTTACTTTCAATCGGTACTCCAAGCACAGGCACTGAAGCTAACGCAGAGATCATTCCAGGCAAATGTGCTGATCCACCTGCACCAGCTATTATAACACCAACACCATTTTTTTCAGCATTTGATGCAAAATCGTACATTCTATTTGGAGTTCTATGTGCCGATATAATTCTCGTCTCGTAAGAAACCCCAATTTTTTTTAGTACTTTTTCCACTTGTTTCATTGTTCTGTAATCAGTTTGACTACCCATTACTATAGAAACTTTGAGTTGTTTATTTTTTTTCATGAAAATTTTGATCATAATGTTTATTTCAAAATTAACTTAAAATTTCAATAAAATTAATAGTATTTAAAAAACATATTGATTAGAGTTAAGTTTAATATGAATTATAAAATTGATAACTTACAATATTGTAATTGGTCTAGAGAAACCTTTGAATTCAATAGATCTGCAGGTCTTGATGCCGTTCACGTTACAATTGTTTATCATGAAGATTTCAATGAGTTTTTAATTGAAACAAAAAAATGGCAAAAACTTTTTGAAGATAATTCAGATATCATATTTCAAGGCTTGGATTACAAAGATATAGAAAAAGCAAATAAAGAAAAAAAAACAGCAATTTTTTTCGGTTTTCAAAATTGTTCTCCTATTGAGGATGATATTAAATTAGTTGAAAAAATACATAAATTAGGTTGTCGATTTATGCAGCTTACTTATAACAACCAATCATTATTAGCTACTGGTTGTTATGAAAAAATAGATAGCGGAGTTACCAATTTTGGTCGTGAAGTTATAAAGGAAATGAACAGAGTGGGAGTGGTAATTGACATGTCGCATTCAGCTGAAAAAAGTACAATTGATGCAATCGAGTTAAGTCAAAAACCAATAGCAATAACACATGCAAATCCAAATTTTTGGCATGCCGCAAAAAGAAATAAGTCATCTGATTTATTGAAAATTTTGAGTGATAGTGGAGGTATACTTGGATTATCTCTATATCCCCATCATTTAAAAGATAATACAAATTGTACTCTGGAAAGCTTTTGTGAGATGGTTGCTAAGACAGCTGAAATAATAAATATAAAACAAATAGGTATTGGATCTGATCTTTGTCTTCAGCAACCTGATAGTATTGTTGAATGGATGAGAAATGGAACATGGTCTAAAAGTACAAATTTTGGTGAGGGTACAAAAAATAAACCTGGTTTTCCAAAACAACCTCACTGGTTTCAAGACGCAAGAGGTTTTTCAAATATCGAAAAAGGACTTAAAAAAGTTGGATTTTCTGATGAAGAGACAAATGGTATACTTGGAAATAACTGGTACAATTTTTATAAACTAATCTAGTTATGAGAGTTCAATTAAGAGATCCAAATACTATAATGAAATTGTCGAGATTGGGATCATTTCATCAGTCTAAATTGTCTTTTCTAAGAAGCTTTCTTAGTGAATTTAAAGACTGGGAATATAAAAAAGATATATTCAATTTAAACAAATTAGGTTATGGAGAAGCAGTTTATTCTTTTACAAAAGATAAAAGAACTTATTCACTAGTTTGTTTTGCAAATGAGATTAAAGACGATGAAAGATCAGATAGAGTAATTGCTACAAAGTGGGATGCAGCATTTACATTATATGACGGTGTTCCTTCTCAAAAAGATATTGATAGACTTAAAAATGAAGTACCAAAGCAAGAAGTTGGCAGACTTTCCTTTAAAGAATTAACGTTGTCAAGGGCAAATAAATCTATCCGAGTATTCAATCATGTCGTTGAAAAATTAAGTGAAGGCAAACAACCAGATTTAGAGTTATTATCAAAGGTTGGATATTTGTATAGAACAACTGCGGTATATGGATCTGGAAAATTTGGTTTAGCAGATCGTTTTAGGATTAAAAATAGAGAAGAAATTAATGGACCTTTTAGACTTGAAATGATGCTTGTTTATTTAGTGAGACAATTCACATTTGATCAAGTAAATCATGTTGCTCACCAAAAAAACCCTAGTGAAGCTGTTCAATTAGATAAAAAGATTTGTAAAAATTTAGGTATTGGTAATTCTACTGGATTAGGTATGGCTCCATTTATTGTAAATCATCCAACATTACTAAATAATTGGGTATTGAGTAGAGAAATAGCTTTAAAAAAAATTAGGGAAATAAAAAAAGTAACGAAAAAAGAAAGTGATTTGTTTATTGATTGTATTAAAAAATCTCTAACAAATATTACCAGTTGGAATACCGATAGTGATTACCAACAAATTAAAATTAAAAATTTATTAAAAGATATAAAAAAATTTATCACTTTTATTGATAACTCTCTTGATTTTGAAGAAGAATACCCTTTTAACAAAATATATCTTTGGCTAGAAAAAGAAGCTTGTGAGGAGTGTATTGAGTACGTAGTTTCTATTATGATGGAACCCTATAATGAAATAACTAATTCGTTAGTTAGTCAGATGAGCTCAGAGGAGGATAAATATTTCACTATTCCAAGCAGTAGGACAGTTAATGACTTAAAAAATATTATCGAAAAAAAATATTCTAATATTTTGAAAATAAACTTTGAAAATAAACAAAATACACAAAACTTTTGGTTTATTTCAAAAAATAAAGAAGAGCCTAGGCTAGCTGATAGATTTGAAGAAAGTGGATCTGAATTAGAACAACCACTCGCAATAGCTAGAGATGTCAAAAAACTTTATGAAAAAATATTAAACTCACAACATAATCTTACAGTTGGAGAATTTTTGTCTAAAAATTCTAAGCTTAGACATATAGTTAGAAGAGTGTTTATTGTTGAAAAATTTCCATACTCTGAGATACAGGATAATACTATAGGTAAAAATATAATGCCTATAGACATGTTAAGGTTAAAGTTATCTTTTTTTGGAGCTTTAAAATTTGATCCTCGATCGGATAAATGGTTAAGAATATGTATGTTTCAAGGAGCACCATTGCCTGACGAATTAAAAAATTATGACGAACAGTGGGTCTATAAGACAAATATGTAAAAAATGAAATCCTTAAGTGAAATCGAAACTACAACTAAAAGAGCATCAAAAGCTGCTGGTTTTTCGTGGGGAGAATCTGAGGAAATTGGCAAATGTATAAGACAATTAGAGATGTTTGGTTTGCCAGGAATTAAACATTTAAATTCTTATTTTCATGACAGACAAAAAAATATTTACGAGAATTTAAGTCTGATTAAATCATCAAATTCCTCTTCCTCAAATCCTTATTGTCCAATTATTTTAGGAATTGGATTTTTAGATCAACTAAAAATAGTTGAAAATTACGAAAAAATTTACTTTTCAAGCATTGCTTATCCGATTATTTTTTTGTCATTTTTGAGCAGATCTTCAGAAATTATTGGAAAAAAAATTAATGTTAAATTTGATCATAAAGAAATTTTATTAAATTTAAATGTAAATATCTATTCTAACTTTTTAAACCTAGAATTTCCTAAAAATTCAAAAAATTTAGAGATAAATTTTATTGAAAATAAAGATAATTTTAGTGATGATGAATGGAAAAGTTTATATAAATTATCTGAAAATACTTTTGTAGAAGAGAATGATAGTTTAAAAAAAGGTGCCGCAGGAGCAGGTTTAACAGATAATGACTGAAGATTTAGAAAAAAAAGCTAAAGACAAGAATAACAACGATTTAAATAATATCTGCGACGAGTGTAGAAAAAAGGATGAAAGTGTATTTCAAAATCTTATAATGACAGGATTTAAACTTTGTAAATCTTGTAGGGTTTCTAAAACTATTTTTCCACTTTAGCTTATTTGATTAATTGGCAGCATGTTCATCCTGCTCATCACAAAAGAAATAGATAAAAATGCTATTACAAGAAATGATAAGAGAATAATACCAAAAGATTTGAAATTAGATTTTAGGTTTAAAATTTGTTTAGTTGAAATAATTAAACCAGCAAATATCCAAAACTGTGTGAGAAATATTATTGGTATCATTAAGTCTGGTGTCACTGCAAAAAATCTAAGTAATCCTGGAGCATGAGCATAACCAACTGCCGTTAAAACTTTTTTAAATGAAACTTTTGTTTGTTTATCTGGAAAAAGTTTTACTCCAATCACATAAATAAAAATTGCCCACACTAACCAAGTAATAATAGCTGTAAGCCCGGACATAGCAATTGCAGTTTTGATAATAGTATTTGCTGCAACAGCACCAGCTATTCCATCTAAAATCATTATTATACCTGCAAAATAAATTGAGGCTTCTCCAAAATTTTTATTATCTGAATAAAGTGTTTTATCTAATTTTATCGATTTAAAAATTATATTTAAAAATTCACCAAACATTAATTCAACTTTTTTTTATTCTTCTGAGCTTTATATGAAACTATTAATGGAAACACTATAAGTGCAATACCAATAATAATACAAATTGCTATTAAAAATAATTTTGTCATTAAATTTTGGGGGAGGTAAACTTTACTCCCCCTTAATGTTTTTAGCCTTTTACAACTTCTCTTGTGTTAGCATTAAATGACTCCTTAAATGGAATATCAACCACAACTGCATCCACGGGTATACCTGAGGTATTAGAGTATTTCTCTGGTAAATGAACTTTAAATTTAGTTCCAATCTTGCCTTTTGGAAATCCATTTGCGTTTAAAGTTCCGTCAAATGGTACATATCCCATAGCAATGTTTTGTTTTTTCTCAGGATGATACCAAGGAGACGTAATAAATCCGACTGGATCGCCCCCACCTTCTGGAGAAATTAACCAAAAGTCAGGAGCATAATCATCTACTGGCTTTCCTCCAAACTCAAGTCCAACCAATTGAAGTTTATATGGTTTGTTTCCTGCTTGCAGTTCAGCTTTCATTTTTTCTAAAGCTGTTTTACCAACATAATCTGCTTTTTTATTCCATTCACCTTTACCAGATAATGAAACTTGATAACCAAGATTACATTGAAACGGATTATGTTGAGCATCCATGTCTTGACCCCATGAAAGTATCCCTGCTTGAATTCTTCTATGGTGAGCTGGAGCAATTACCATTAGGTTATGCGCTTTTCCTTTTTCAAGAACAGCATTCCACATATCATCAGCATATAAAGTAGAATTTCTTAGATATATTTCATAACCAGCTTCTCCTGAGAAACCAGATTGAGAAATAACAACGTCTCTTCCACCAACTTTTGCTTCTGCTAAACCATAAAAAGGCATATTATCAAAGTCAACATGATCTCCACATAGATCTTTCATCAATGCTTTTGCTTTAGGTCCTTGGATTTGAACCGGACTCACATCTATTTCTTCGATAGTACAATTAAATCTTCCATCAGCATTGACGCCCTGTAGATACATTCCAATATCAGAGTCTGATAAAGAAAACCAAAATTCATCCTCTGAAATTCTTAAAAGAATTGGATCATTTAATACTCCACCATAAGCATTACATAAAATTACATACCTTGCTCTCATTGGAGAAATTTTAGTTGCATCTCTTGTAATTACATAATCTGTAAATTTTTCTGCATCAGGACCTTTAACTCTTATTTGTCTTTCAACAGCAACGTTCCACATTGTTACATGGTTTACAATAGCGTCGTACTCTACCATTGCACCACCATCTTCAGGTTTTACATAACCTCTTGGGTGATAAATTCGATTATATACAGTCGCTCTCCAACAACCTTCTTTCATTGATAAATGCCAATAGGGAGATTTTCTTACCCTCGTTGAAATTAACATTTCAACTTTTGTTGGTCCACTTTGTCTTAAATTATATGGTACTTCGCGATCAGATTGATCAACCGAAGTAACATGCTTTAATTTAGTATAGTCAAATTCATTAGACATAACTATTCTCCTTCAACCACTTGTTAGTTTCCTTCAAGCCGCCGAATGTATAAATGTGGAAGTTATCAGTGTGTGATTTAACTTTCCCAATTAAATCATTAGGGTCTTTAGGTTTTAATAAATCTAACGCCTTAGTAAAATTAGATTTAAGAAAGTTTATGGAATTTTTTGCCCCAACAATATTAGCAAATTTAATTAAGCTAGTTATTTTCAATGGCCCAGTAATTCCTACATGTACTGGTACGCTTTGTTTAGAAATAAAATCTATAATAGGCTGAGGATCAAGTAACCATTGAGTTACAATATAATCAGCGTAAGGCTTTTTATCTGTCATAGCTTTTTCTAAATCTGAGTCGGATATATCAGGACTCCCCTCTGGATGTCCAGCAATTCCTATTTTCATTTTTTCAAAATAACCAGTTTCTAAAAGTTGAAACGAGCTATCAAATTTTCCAGCTGGTTCTCTTCCGCCTCCAATTATCAAAGCTTGCTTAACTCCACCGTCTTTGCATCTATCGACGTAATCTTTAAGTTCCTTTTCGTCTTGCATAGATCTAGCTGGAAAATGCGGCACAGGATTAAATCCTTTTTTAACAAGCTCAATAGCTTTTGTTGCTGTTTCTTTATAGTCACCCCCAGGTAACATGGTAATATAAACGTCACTTAAAGCTGGGACAGTATCAATGTCAGTTTTTGGTCCTATTTCTAATGAAAATTTCATTTTTAGGATCTTTATTGATTTTAAAATATGAGTCTAGAAAATTCGATTACTGTGGCAACTCTATTTTTTAAGCTGACCTCGGTGCTTTTGAATTCTTTGACCATACTGTTGGGTGACCCTATCGAATATAATCGCGAGTGCAACAATGGCTAATCCATTCATCATACCAAGAGCTAGATATTGGTTTGAAATCGCCTGTAAAATAGGCACCCCAAGGCCTTTAACCCCTATCATAGACGCAATAACCACCATGGCCAAAGCCATCATAATAGTCTGGTTTATTCCAGCAAATATTGTAGGCAAGGATAGAGGAATTTGCACTGATCTCAACTTTTGCATTGGTGTAGCACCAAATGCCTCGCTTGCCTCTAGAGTTTCTTTGTCAACCTCTCTTATTCCAAGATTGGTAAGCCTTACGATTGGTGGAAGTGCATATATACATACAGCTAGCAGTCCTGGCACCTTTCCAATTCCTAGGAGCATAATTATTGGAATCAAATAAACAAAACTCGGGATGGTTTGCATCATATCTAATACCGGTAAAATTGCTTTTTCCGTCCTAGCAGATTTTGACATTAAAACTCCAATTGGAATTCCCACGACTATGCATACTAGAGTTGATACTGAAATTATAGCAACTGTTGCCATACAGTTTTTCCACATTCCAAAATAGCCTATAATAATAAAGCAAACGATTGTACCAATAACTAGTTTTATACTTCTTGAACCTACCCAAGCTAATAAGGAAAAAATACCAATCACTATTGGCCAAGGACTATTCACTAATAGTTTTTCTAACCAAATTA
Organism: uncultured Pelagibacteraceae bacterium; assembly: GCA_902526115.1. GTDB lineage: Bacteria > Pseudomonadota > Alphaproteobacteria > Pelagibacterales > Pelagibacteraceae > Pelagibacter. The sequence goes on along the minus strand of CABZJV010000012.1, from coordinate 974 downwards.
AAAAATATAAGAGAGGATCAAAAAAACTCTCAATTCCGTCTCCATAAGCTCTTGAAAACTCCTTAAAACTAAAATCAATTCCCTTCTTTAATTCTCTTAATGCAGTTCTATCCATTACAGGTATTTTATTAAAGAAGTCCATAATTCTTTCTAACTCAATCGAACCCGTTTTAAAACGGGTTCGATAATATTATTTATTTTTTCTTATAGTGCTTTTTTGATTTTTTTTGCAGCTGAACTTGTAACCCACTTAGACCAAACGTCTTCTTGAGTTTTCAAAAATTCAATAGCAGCATCTGCACCTTCAGCTTGGTTTTCTCCCATCCAAACTAACATTCCATTCATAACTGGACCAGGGTATGTTCTTTTTTCAAGATAATCCATTCCTTCTTTTCCAGCGGTTTTTTTATAGTTGTCAGTTGCAACTGAATATACTTCGGATTTAACCCATGAAGACTTTAATGGGTTAGCACACTCTTGCTCAGGTTTTGACAAACAGTTATCCCAATTATCTTTACCTGCATATTCACCCATATCTACAGCTATCATTCCGTATTTTCCTATTATGGCAGTCGGCGACCAATAATAACCAAACCAATTTTCACCTCTTTCAGCAGCTTTTGCAATAGAACCATCCAATCCTGCTGCAGATCCTGTTTCAACTATCATCCATCCTTTTGCTTCCATATCCCAAGCTCTAAAATGATTTCTGTTACTTAATTCACAGTTCCATCCTGGAGGGCAAATATGAAATCCACCTTTTGATGGATCTTCAGGGTGTGGAAATAAGTCAGGTCTCTCTAAAATTGCATCTGCAGTCGTTAGTTCTGGATGCTTTTCTAAAGTTCCAGGGAGTACCCACCAACCTTCACCAAGACCAGTTATTGGAGCTTTATTAATAGAGTGAAGCTTTCCTTCAGCCACAGCTGCTTCTAATTCAACCTTTGCGGCATTTGCCCAAAACTCTGGGGCAA
>CABZJV010000011.1 GCA_902526115.1 uncultured Pelagibacteraceae bacterium | reverse complement strand
TTAGAGTTTATTTTTGAGCCAGCAGACCAATCTTGAATATATTCAACATTTATATATTCAACTCGTCCTAATTTTCCCTTTTCAACTAAAACTTTTGCTTCTCTAACCATTGGATATGCAGAATAGTTGTGTGTTAAAGCATATTTTATTTTTTTGTTAGATTTAATTTTTTTGTAAAGTTTTTTTGCTTGTTCTAAATTTCCTGCAAAAGGTTTATCAGAAATAATATTAATATTATTATCGATAAATTTTTCAGCTATAATTTGATGACTTGATGGAGGGGTCATTATTGAAACTACTTGAATACCGTCTTTTCTTTTAGACTCTTTATTAGCCATTTCTATAAAATTTGAATAACATCTATCTTTTTGGATGCCTAATGTTTTTCCAAAATTAATTGATAATTTTGAATTTCTTGAAAAAACACCAGCAACAATTTCGTATTTATTATCAAATCTTGCTGAAATTCTATGCACATGTCCAATCCAAGATTTTGGACCACCACCAACAATTCCTAAAGAAATTTTTTTTGTTTTCATTACTTTATGATTTTATATATCATAACAAATAAAAGTATTATGTCAGTAAAATTAGGAATAGCCCCAATCGCATGGAGCAACGATGATATGCCTGAACTTGGAGGAGATACACCTTTAGAGCAATGTTTATCTGAGGCTAGCGAGGCTGGTTTTACAGGAATAGAGTCTGGTGGTAAATTTCCTAAAAAATCTGAAGAACTTATTCCTTTATTACAAAAATATAATCTTAATCTATGCTCAGGTTGGTATAGCGCAAATTTAATAAATAACTCAGTTAAGGATGAAATAATCGCAATACAAGATCAATTAAAACTTTTTCAAGATTGTAAAGCTCCATGTATCGTATTTGCTGAAGTTTCAAATTCTATTGCAGGCGATCCAAGAAAACCTTTATCTAGCAGACCTCAAATGAATAAAGATGAATGGAAAGATTTTTGTAAAAAGATTTCTGAAATGGGAAGATATTTAGAAGATCAAAATATGCCTCTAGCTTATCATCACCATATGGGTACAGTAATCGAAACAGAAAATGATACAAAAAGACTTTTAGACAATACAACTGAAGAAGTTAAGTTAATCTTAGATACTGGCCACATGTTATTTGCTGGTGGAGATTCATTAAAAATAGCACAAGATTATAATGAAAGAATTTTGCATATTCATTGTAAAGACATGAGAGAAGAGATTTTAAAAAAATCATTAAAAGAAGATTGGAGTTTTAGAAAATCATTCTTGGAAGGAGCTTTTACTGTACCAGGAGATGGTTGTATAGATTATAGACCCTTGTTAAAACACTTGAAAAATAACAATTATAACGGATGGTTGGTTGTTGAAGCAGAACAAGATCCAGCTAAAGCTAATCCTTTAGAATATGCAAAAAAAGGCTTCAAATACTTATCTGAAGTATGCGCAGAACTTAATATTATAATAACTTTATAATTTAATTATCTTTGAATTGTCTAGATCGTTATTGAAAAAATCAAATATATTTTGAATAGTTTCTTTACCCATTCTTATCATGCATTCTTCTGTAAAAGCAGCAGTATGAGGGCTTAAAAAAACTTTTTTATTTTTTAATAAAAGATTATTTTCATTAGGTGGCTCAGTTTCAAATACATCAAGTCCAGCACCAAAAATTAAATCTTCATTTAAAGCTTGATCAAGATCAACTTCATTTACTACACCACCTCTTGATGCATTAATAATTATACAGTTTTTTTTTAAAGCTTTAAGAAATTTATAATCGATCATGTTTTTAGTTTTTTCATTTAGAGGAACATGAAGCGACATTGCATCCATTTTTTTGGATGCATCAATTACATTTTCTACTTTTATACCTCCATGTTTTTTTATTATATCTTTAGATACAAAAGGATCATATACAAATACATTCATTTCAAATCCCAAGCATCTTTTAATTAAAGCTTGTCCAATTCTACCAAATCCAACAATTAAAATATTTTTATTCCAAAGCTCAATAGTTTTGGGTAATTTATTTCTATTATTAAATTTTCCACTTTTTACAGTATCATCATACATATTTCCTCTTTTAGAAATATGCAGCATCATAAACATAACGTGCTCAGCAACAGCAACGGCATTGGCAGTTGCTGTTATAGCTAAAGTCAAACCTTTTTTCTTAGAAGCTTTCAAATCAATATTATCGTATCCAACTCCATGTCTAGAAATAATTTTAAGATTATCAGCTACATCAATTATTTCACTACCCAGATTGGCTGTCCTAATAGAAATCCCATCACAATTTTTAATTTTTTTTTTTAAGAATTCTGTTTCAATATTCTCAACTATTTCAAATTCATAGTCTGAATTTTTTTGAAGTAGTTTTATACCTTCTTTATGAATAGGTTGAATAACAAGAATTTTTTTCATATAAAATTATCGATTATATAAATTTAATCTATCAGTAAGTAGTCGATTCTTCTTTTTGTAAAGAACCTTTCATTTTATCTACAATTGCTTTTGCTCCCGAACTCATAGCTCTTTGATCAGAACCAATAGTTACAAAATTAAAACCTTTATCTATCATTTTAAGAGCATACTCTGGAGATCCATTATGAATTCCTGAAAAAATTTTATTTTTTTTTGCATGCTCAAGAATTCTTAAAATTTCAAAATATGCTTTAGTATTCTCAGGTCGGTCAAAACCAGGTGTTTCACCGACTGCTAAGCTTAAGTCAGCAGGTCCAATGTAAATTCCATCTAAGCCTGGGGTAGACATAATTTCATCTAGTTTTTCCAAAGATTCTTTTGTCTCAATCATTGCAATTTTTAACATTTCTTCGTTTGCATGATTTGCGTAATCGCCACCACCATAAATTAAACCTCTTACAGGTCCAAAACTCCTGTAACCTTTTGGTGGGTACTTACATGCTTGAACAAATTTTTCTGCTTCATTCCTATTGCTTACCATTGGACAAATAATACCATAACATCCAGCATCTAAAATTTTCATTATTTGACCAGGTTCATTCCAATTTACACGTGCAAGAGGAGTAACATCAGTTGTAGATATAGTTTGAAGGATTGGAAGTGCATTAGTGTAATCAACTAATCCATGTTGCATATCAATTGTAAGAGAGTCCCATCCCTGATGTGCCATAACTTCTGCTGAAACCGTACTTGGAATTTGTAGCCATCCATTGATGACTGATTTACCATCCTTCATCATTTGTTTAATTTTATTTTTTCGCATTTTAAGCCTTTAAGGCCATATGAGTATATTTAACATTTAAATAATCTTTTATTGCCATTGATCCACCCTCACGTCCGTATCCAGTTTGTTTTATTCCACCAAATGGCGCTTCAGCAATTGCTACTGCCCCCGTATTTACAGCAACACATCCTGTCTCTAAAAGTTCAGATCCTCTATTAGCTTTATCCATTGAGTTGGTATAAAGATAGCTACAAAGACCCAAATCATTATCATTAGCTCTTTCAATGACTTCATCAAAAGTTTTAAATGCTAACATGGGAACTAACGGGCCAAATGGTTCTTCTTTCATAATCGTGAAGTTATCTTCTACTTTGTCAAAAACTGTTGGCTCATAATAAAAACCTTTGTTAAAACCTGATGGTCTTTTTCCTCCCATTAAAACTTCTGCTCCTTCTTTTTTTGTTGTATCAACCAACTTCTCGATTTCCTCTAATCTTTTAGAGGTAGTCAATGGACCAAGGTTTACTCCTTTATCCATACCATTACCAATTTTTAATTTTTTTGCTCTGTTTACAAAAGCGTTGATAAATTCATCTTTAACATTTTCTTGAATATAAAATCTATTAGGGGATATACAAACTTGTCCATTATTTCTAAATTTAGCTGCTATAGCAATATCTGCTACATTATCAATATTTACATCATCACAAACTATAAATGGAGAGTGACCACTGAGTTCCATTGTAACTCTTTGAACTTTATCTGCTGCTTTTTTAAGTATCAATTTTCCAACTCTAGTAGAACCTGTAATAGATACTTTTTTAACAATATCAGACTCTAATAATTCATTTGAAATTTCTGCTGGATCACCGGATAAAAGATTTACAACACCATCAGGAACTCCGGCTTGTTTACAAATATCAACTAATTCCATCACAGCCCCAGGGGTAATTACATCTGGTTTACAGATAACAGAGCAACCTGCGGCTAACGCTGTAGAAATTTTTCTTGCTGCTAGAACAATTGGAAAATTCCACGGTATTAATGCAGCTACCACTCCGACTGGTTGATAATAAACATGAACTCTAGTTTCAGGAAATCTACTTTGAACTGTTTGTCCATAAATTCTTTTTGTTTCTTCTGCATTCCACTCAAAAATGTCTGCTGCACCACCTACTTCTCCAACTCCTTCTAGCAAGGGTTTTCCAACTTCAAGTGTTAACCATTTTGCAAGAATATCTTTTTTTTCTCGCATTAGATCTGCAATTTTTCTTAGCACATATGATCTTTGCCAAGGAGTAGTACCACTCCAAACTTTCAGTCCTTTTTGAGCTGACCTAAGGGCTCTTTGAACATCTGATGACGAAGCCTTTGATGCACTCCCAATTACTTCTTCTGTTGCAGGATTTATAACATCATAAGTTTCTTTTTTTTCAGCTTCTTGCCAAGTTCCATCAATGAATTGTCCAAATTTGTTATACATAATTTTTTTTGGTTTACTTACTTAGGTTTTTTAATTTATAAATATATTTAAATATAAACACCATACGCAAAAAAAAATAAACATTTTTATGAAAAAAGTAACTCTTACATGCGCACACGCCATAGTAAAATATTTGATAGCTCAAAAAATATTAATAGATGGTAAAAAAGAACCATTATTTCCAGGTGTCTTTGGAATTTTTGGACATGGAAATGTTGCGTGTCTTGGTCAAGCACTTGAAGAAAATCAAAAAGATTTACCTACATACAGAGGGCATCATGAACAAAATATGGCTTTAACAGGTATAGGGTATGCCAGAGGAAAAAGAAGACAACAAATTTTTGTAGCAACATCATCTGTTGGACCCGGTGCAACCAACATGGTTACGGCTGCAGCTGTTGCAATGAGCAATAGATTACCAATTTTATTTTTACCTGGCGATACTTACGCGAATAGAATGCCAGATCCAGTTTTACAACAAGTAGAACATTTTAATAATCCTGGAATTACAGCAAACGATGCATTTAAGCCAGTCACAAGATATTTTGATAGAATAACAAGACCAGAGCAAATAATTAATTCTTTTCCTAACGCTGTACAAATGATGCTTGATCCAGTTGATTGCGGTCCAGCTTGTATATCTTTGTGTCAAGATATTCAAGGACAGTCATTTGATTATCCTGAAGAGTTTTTTAAAGAAAGAATTCATTCAATAAGAAGACCAAGACCAGATGATTTTCAAATTAAAGAAGCTGCTGAAAAAATAAAAAAATCAAAAAATCCAATTATTATTTCAGGGGGAGGAGTTTTTTATTCTAATGCTATGGAGGAATTAAGTAACTTTGCAATTAAACACAATATACCTGTTACTCAAACTGTGATGGGATATTCAACCATGAAAAGAGACCACTCACATTATGCTGGTCAAATTGGAGGTTTAGGTGGAAAAAATACTAATGACCTTGCTAAAGAAACCGATTTAGCAATCGCTATAGGAACAAAACTTGGAGATTTCACTACTGGATCTTGGGCAAACTTTGAAAATGAAAATTTTAAACTTGTTTCTATTAATGTTTCAAGATTTGACGCTAATAAACATTTAGCTCAAGCAATAGTAGGAGATGCTAAAGTTTCTTTAATTGAACTTTCTAAAGCATTAGGAGATTGGAAGATAGGCGACGAGTGGAATGAAAAATCCCAAAAAGAATTAAAAATTTGGAATGAACATATTGATAAAGAGAGTGCTCCAACAAATCAAGAAATACCTAGTTACATTCAAGTGATAGGAGCTGTTTATAGAAATGCAGACCCGACTGACATTGCTGTGACTGCAGCAGGTGGTTTAGTTGGTGAAGTAGTCCAAGTTTGGAGACCAAAAGAATTAAATACACATGAAAGTGAGTGGGGTTTTAGCTGTATGAGTTATGAGATCTCAGGTGCATTAGGTATTAAAATGGCTAACCCGGATAAAGAGGTAATTTCTTTTGTTGGCGATGGATCTTACTTACTAAATAACACTGATATATACTCCTCAGTTATCACAAAAAATAAATTAATAATAATTATATGTGACAATGGAGGTTTTGCGGTAATTAACCGACTACAATTGTTCAAAGGTGGAAAAGAGTTTAATAATTTATTAAAAAGTTCAAAAACTCCTGGATTAGTGGACGTAGATTTTGCAAAACATGCCGAAAGTATGGGAGCAAAATCTGAACAAGTTTCTTCTATTTCTGATCTTGAAGAGGCTTTTAAAAGAGCGAAGAAGTCAGATGTAACCTATGTTATATCTATAAAAACTCATGCCTATAAATGGGTGGAAGGTTCAGCATTTTGGGACAGCCCAACTTTAGAAATTCCTTCAACAGATGAAAATAAAGAGGCTTTAAAACTACACAAAGACGGCAAGTCTAAACAAAGACAAGGTATCTAGTTTTTAATGAATAAAGTATTTAAGGTGGGTTTGATAGGGTGTGGACATATTGCAGAAACATATTTTAGAGGACATCAGTATTTCAATAATTTTAGGATTGTAGCTTGTGCAGATATTAATCAAAAGGCTGCAGATAAATGTGCAAAATTGTATAATATTAAATCTAAAACAGTTGGTGATCTCCTAAAAGATAAGGAGATCGAAGTAATTCTTAATTTAACAATACCTCAATCTCATTACACCGTATCTAAAAAAGTTTTAAGTGCAGGTAAACATGTTTATTCAGAAAAACCTTTAGCTACATATTTTGAAAAAGGAAAAGAACTTATTGCTTTAGCAAAAAAAAAGAAACTTTATATAGGTAACGCTCCTGATACTTTTTTAGGTGGAGGAATTCAAAAAGCAAGAGAACTTATTGATTCTGATTTAATCGGCAACATAAAACTTGGTAATGCAATTTTTGCTTTTCCAGGAGTAGAGTCTTTTCATCCTAAACCTGAGTCCTGGTATAGAAAAGAGGGTGGACCTGTAATAGATATGGGTCCTTATTTTTTTACAACACTTGTAAATTTACTCGGACCAGCAAAACAAGTGCAAGGAAGAACTTTAACAGCTTTTAAAAAAAGAATTTATGGTGTTGGACCTAAAAAAAATAAATCATTTAAAGTGAACACACCTACAACTTATTTAGCAACTATTCAGTTTCATACAGGTGCTATTATTCAAGTAACACTATCATTTGATGTCGTAAATCACCAAAGAAACCACATGGAGCTTTATGGAACTAAAGGATCAATAATTGTGCCAGATCCAAACATGTTTGGAGGTTCTGTTTATATCTCTGTTACAGAAGGTGGTAGGTGGGGAGAACATAAAACTGATAAAATGCATTTGGGAAAAATAAACATTACTTCATCTAGCGGTAGATCAAACGAGGCTCCTACTAATGCTAATTACAGAAGTGTAGGATTATCAGAAATGCTTTACTCAATACAACAGAAGAAAAAACCTAGATGCTCAGGTGAACTATCACTTCATGTTTTAGATATAATACAATCAACTATGAAAGCTGCTACTACTGGGATACCTCAAAAAATTATGACAAAATGTGAAAAACCAAAAAAATTCACAGAGGAAGATGTAAAGCGTTTACTTATTTAAATGAAAAAACATATCGTTATTCTGGATCCTTTTCCAAGAACACTAAACTTAATTTTTTCAAAAGATAAATTCAAAAAATTAAAATCAAGTTACAAACTCACTTATGCTCCAAAAAAGAATAAAAAAAATTTTTATAATAAAAATATTCAAAAAGCCTCATTTATTATAGGACAACCTGATTTACCAAAAGAAATGCTTATCAAAGCAAAAAATCTGAAAGCAATCATCAATGTTGAAAGCAATTTTATAAATAATATGGATTACCAATATTGTTTTAAAAAAGGTATTTATGTAATTGCAACTTCTCCAGTTTTTTCAAAGCCAGTAGCTGAAATAGCACTGGGTATGACTTTATCTTTACTTAGAAACATCCATACTGCACATTCAGATTTTATAAAAGGAAAAGAAAAATATGGGCTAGAGAGCAATCTTAAGGCATCTTTGTTGTCAGGAAAAAAAATAGGTTTAATAGGTTTTGGAGATCTTGCTAAATCTCTTTATCCATTATTGTTACCATTTTCAAAAGATATTAATGTTTATGATCCATGGATACCAAAACTTAATATTCAAAAGTTAGGTTTTAAAAGTATCAGCTTAAATAAAATATTTGAAAGTTGTGATGTTATCTATGTATTGGCGACAGTTACTACAAAAAATAAACACTTTATAGATAAAAAATTATTAAATAAAATGAAACCAAATTCATGTTTTATTTTAATGAGTCGAGCAGCAGTTGTAAATTTTAAGGATTTAATAAAACAAGTTAAGAAAAGAAATATACTTGTTGCAACTGATGTTTTTCCAGAAGAACCATTATCAAAGAACAGTTCGATAAGAAAAGTAAAGAATATACTGTTTTCTGCTCATAGAGCAGGAGCATTAAAGTCAGCTTTTTTTGATATGGGAGATATTGTTTTAAAAGATATGAGTTTAATAACAAAAAATTTAAAACCAAAATTCTGCAAAATAGCAAACAAGAAAACTGTCAATCTTCTCGCATCAAAACCTGTTGCAATTAATTGATTTTTTTATAATTTCGTAATTTATGTCGACTTTGAATAATCCACTATTAGAAGCAAAAGGAATTACAAAATATTTTGGAACAATTACTGCATTAGAAAATGTTGACCTAAAAGTACATGCAGGAGAATGTTTAGGAGTTGTTGGTGATAATGGAGCAGGGAAATCAACACTGATGAAAGTTTTATCAGGATTATATAAACCTAGTTCAGGTTCACTATATTTTCAGGGCAAAGAAAAAATATTAGAAAGTCCAAAAGACTCACAAAATTTAGGATTAGAAATGGTTTATCAAGACCTTGCCTTAGCTGGAAATTTACCCATTGGAGAAAATATATTTTTAGGAAGAGAACCAACTAAAAATGTTGGTTTCCTGAAATTTTTAGACTTTAATAGAATAAAAGAATTGACTAATGCTCATTTAGGAAAACTTAAGATAAATGTTAAGAGTTCAGATCAAAAAGTAGAAGAACTTTCCGGAGGTCAAAGACAAGCAGTTGCAATTGCAAGATCAACAGCATTTAATGCAAAAGTTGTTATTATGGATGAGCCTACAGCAGCCCTTGCAATTAAAGAAGTTGGAAAAGTATTAGATCTTATTAATAGTTTAAAAAAAACAGGTGTTGGCGTGATTGTTATAAGTCACAGAATGGATGACATTTTTTCAGTTTGTGATCGAGTAATGGCTCTATTTCAAGGAACAAATTTCGCAGAGTCTGAACTTTCAAATACTTCAAGGGATGAAGTTATTGGATGGATTATGGGTAAAAAATAAATGGAAGAAAAAGATAATAAAAAAGACAGTATATATTTAAAGTTGATGCCTTATATTGAAAAGTATGGCATACTTTTATTGCTTGTACTTATGATACTGGTAATGCACATTCTGCAACCAGATGTCTTCTTGTCATGGAGAAATGTAACAAACGTTTTTAAGCAAATTTCATGGCAGTCAATGTTGGCCTTAGGCGTCTTCATGGTCATCGTAACAGCTGGAATAGATCTATCTGTTGGTTCAATAATGATGTTGTCACTAATGGTTTTAGCAATTGTAGCTAAAGCAGGCGCGCCTTGGTTTATAGTTGTCATAACTCCTTTAATAGCAGGATTTTTATGTGGTTTGTTTAACGGAGCAGGGATTACCTTATTGAGAATGCCACATCCATTTATAATGACTTTAGGAACTCTTTATATATTTAGAGGAACAGGGAATTTAATATCAGGTGGAACTCCAATTAGTGGTTTTACAGACGAGGTTAGATATCTAGGACATGGAAGAATTGATCTTACCTGGTTAGGATTAGAAAAGTCTCAGTATCTGCCAGTTAGTTTAGTTTTAATTGCAGTGGTATATATTATTTTTTGGTTCTTTCTTAATCACAGTAGAACAGGGAAGTGGATTTACGCAATAGGTGGAAACCCAAGTGCTGCTAGAGCATCAGGAATAAATGTAAATAAAATTTTAATCATAGTATATTCTCTTTGTGGATTTTTATCAGGTATTGGAGCTTTAATTTTAGCAGGAAGGACTGACTCTGGTTATCCAAATGCAGGTTTGCAATCCGAGTTAGATGCTATTGCCGCATGCATTATTGGAGGAGCGAGTTTTTTTGGTGGTAGAGGAACAGTGTTAGGAGTTTTTGCTGGCGTCATGATTATGGGCATCTTAAGAAATGGACTGAATTTAATGGATGTAAGCTCATTTTGGCAGCAGGTTTTAATCGGTTCTATTATCGTAATAGCTGTTTACATAGATGTTCTTAGAAGAGACCTAGGGACTAGAAAATAATTATAATCACTTTTACACGTAAAAGTTGTTCTGACTTTATAAACAGTTGAATTTTTTCATAAATTTTTATTTAATTCAGATTATTCAAATAACAATGGGGGAATAAATAAATGAAAAACTTAACAAAAAAAATTGTTGTATTTTTTACAGTAATATTTTTATCAATTAGTTTAGGTTCTGTTTCTTTTGCTGACGGACATGGTAAAAAAATCTTGTTTAGCATCAAAGGTCCTGGATCTGGAAATCCTTTCTGGGCGTCTGTAACAAAAGGTGCTGAGGAAGAAGCTAAAAAATTAGGAGTTAAATTAATTTTAATTGCACCTCCTCAAGAAGGTGATGTTCAGGCACAAATAAATCAAGTTGAGGATCAACTTGCAAAAGGTGTAGATGCTTTAGCACTAGCACCAGGAGATCCAAACGCTTTTGCACCAATTGTTGATGATGCTATTAAAAGCGGAGTTCCAGTTGTATTTGTTGATACAAAAGGAATAAATGAAGGTGTAACATTTATTGGAACTAACAATATGAATGGTGCAGAGTTAGCTGCAAAATTTATTTGTGATAAAACTCCAAAAGGATCTGACGTTGCAATTTTAACTGGTATCGAGTCTCAGTCTACTGCGTTATTAAGAAGAGATGGTGCAATCAAAGGATTTAAAAATTGTGGTTTAAACATTGTAGCAACACAAACTGCAGAGTGGGATACAGCAAAGGGTAGATCTGTAACAGAATCTATAATTTTGAAAAATCCTAACATCAAAGCAATATTTGCTTCTAACGACAACATGGGATTAGGTGCCATGCAAGCTCTTAAAGATGCAGATATGAATGATGTAGTAGTTGTTGGATTTGATGCAACTCCAGATGCAGCTACAAGTATTCTTAAAGGAGAAATGACAGCAACAATTGCTCAGTTCTCATATAACATGGGTGCTTATGGTGTTAAATATGCACTTGAGTTAGCTAATGGTGGAAGTATTGATCCAAATATTGATACTGGTACACAATTAGTAACAACAGAAAACGCTAACGATTTTAAATAATCTTTAGAAATAATCAAAATTAAAGGGTGGAATTTTTATTCCACCCTTTTTTTTTATGTAATATAATAATTTAATGTTAATTAATATTAACCCAGTTTTAAGTCCTGAATTACTATTTCATCTAAGATCCATGGGTCACGGAGAAAAATTAATTTTAGCAGATGCAAATTTTCCAGCAAATACTTCTAATGATCAGGTAATACGATTAGATGGCGTAGACATTAAAGATGCAGCTTCGGCAATTCTTTCTGTTTTCCCTCTTGATAGTTTTATTGTTTCTCAAGGTGGATCCCCAGCTTTAAGAATGGAAGTAGATGATAAACCAGATGAGTTAACAGAAACGCATAAAGAATTTATTGAAGCAGTAAAAAAAGTTTCTGGTGAAAATTGGAAAGTTGGCTCTATTTCAAGACAAGATTTTTATAAAGAGGCAAAAAAAGCGTATTGTATAGTTACAACAACTGATGCAAGACCGTTTGGATGTTTTATTTTAACTAAAGGCGTAATTTTACCAGACGGTAAAGTTTGGTTATAAAAATTTAAATAATGCAGTCTATTTGTATATTTGGAGTTTTTGTAGCAGACATTTGTTTTTATTCAGAAAAGATACCAATTAAAGGAGAGACAGTTCTAGGAAGAGATCATTTAGTTGGCCCAGGCGGCAAAGGCTCTAATCAAGCAATTGCTGCAGCAAGACTTAACGGAAAAGTAAATTTTATAACTAAAATGGGTGACGATAGCCACGCAGATATGGCATTTAAAATATATAAAGATGCTGGTGTAATTACTGATTCTATAACAAAAGATAATAACTTATCTACTGGTGTTGCTGGTATAATGATTGCTAATGATGGTAGTAATGCAATTAATATTGTTCCAGGTGCAGCTGCTCAATTAAATAATAAAGATATTGATAACAATCTAGAGATTCTAAAAAAATCTAAAATTTTCCTTACACAAATGGAAACTCCAGATGAAGTTACAATTTACTCTTTAAAAAAAGCTAAGGAAAATAAATGCTTAACTATATTAAATCCTGCGCCAGCAAGAAAAATTAATGAGGAAAATTTTGCTCTTTTAGATTTTTTTACACCAAATGAAACTGAGGCTGAATTTTATTTGAATAGTAAAATTACCACAAATGAAGATATTAAGATTGCAGGACGAGAATTTTTAAAAAAAGGGGTAAAAAATATTATTATTACTATGGGGGAGAAGGGCGTCTATTTTGCAAATAATAATAAGGAATATTTTATTGATGCTTTAAAATTAAAAGATCATGTTGTTGATACCACTGGTGCTGGAGACGCATTCAATGGTGCCTTTGCAGTAGCTTTAGCAAATGATTTAAAACATCAAGATGCTTTAAATTTTGCAAATAAAGTCGCAGGTATATCCACAACTAGAGCTGGCGCAGCAAGTTCAATGCCTACACTTAAAGAAGTAAATAACTATTAACTATTCTAAAATATTAAAATCAGAGTTATATTTATCGGTTATTGTTAGACCTAGTCCTGGTTTATCATCGTCAAGATTTATAAACCCATCTTTTGGTGCAGGGTCACCTTCAAAAATATAATAAAAAAGCTCGTTCCCTATTTCAACATCATGAACAGGAAAGAATTCAGATAAAGGACAATTAAAATTTGACATTGTTAAATGGTAGTTATGCATTTGTCCTGCATGAGGAATAACTGGAACTTGATGAGCCTCTGCAATAGCGTTAATTTTTTGAGCTGCTGTAAAACCACCAACTCTGTTATTATCATATTGAATATAACTAACAGCTTTGAGGTCTAATAGTTGTTTAAATCCAAATATATTAAACTCATGTTCACCTCCTGAAATTGGTATCATATTCATGTTATTTAATTCAGCATAGCCATTAATATCATCTGCAATGACTGGTTCTTCTAGCCATCTCGGATTAAATTTCATTAATTTAGGAATCATTCTTTTTGCATAATCTAAATTCCAACCCATATAACATTCCATCATCAAATCTGTATCTTCACCAATTACTTCTCTAACTGCTTCTGCAAGTGCAATATTTTTTTTCATACCTTCAGATCCATCTTTCGGGCCCCAACCAAATCTCATCTTAAACATGCTAAAACCTTGTTTTACGTAACTTTCAGCTTCACTTTGTAAATCTTTAATAGGTTGGCTATAAAGTTTTGAAGCATAAACAGGGATTTTTTCTTTAGTTCTTCCACCAAGAAGTTTGAAGATAGGTTTTTTTGTAATTTTACCCATTACATCCCAGATTGCGATATCAATAGCTGAAATGGCTACCATACCTATTCCTCTTCGACCCCAAGCATGAGTTCTTCTATACATTTTTTCCCATATGTATCCGTAGTCGAATGGATCTTCTCCAATTACTAAAGGTTTCAAGTAAGTATCAATAATTTTTTTTGCAACTTGAGGTGCTAAAGCTGCATTTCCAATTCCAATTACACCATCATCAGTTTCTATCTCACAAATCAACCACTCATGAAATCTAAATGAACCCATTGCATCAGATTTTTCAAATAAAAGATCAGAAGCATTGGTACAAAAATTATTCTGCGGTGGAACTGTTTTACCATTCCATTGATAAACTTTTGTTCTAATTTCTTTTATTTTTGTCATTATCTATTTTATTCTCAGCCATTGTTAATGCAATTTTAAATGAATTCAAAGTAGGTTCTAAATTTGCTTTATTTTTTCCAGCAATATCAAACGCTGTGCCGTGAGCGGGAGTAGTTATTGGCACAGGTAATCCTCCTTGTACAGTAACTCCTTTATCAAAACCAAATGCTTTTAATCCTGACTGAAGCGCATCATGATACATCCCAACTATACAATCATGATTTTTATTTTTATATGCAGTTATAAAAGAAGTATCGCATGGTAACGGTCCATCAGCATCAATACCTATTTTTTTAGCTTCTTTTATAGCAGGAATAATTTCCTCTTCTTCCTCAGTTCCAAACTCGGCATGTGGATTAAGAGCTTGAACGGCAACTCTAGGTGTCTTTATGCCATTTAGCTTCATAGCTTCATTAATAAGTTTGATAGGTTTTAAAATATTTTCCTTCTTAATATGACTAGAAACTTCCTTGATTGGAATATGTGAAGTCACTCTTGCTGTCCAGAAATTATCAATAACATTAAATTCACAAAAGAAATTTTTAACCTCTAATTTCTCAGCCATTAGATGCAATTCATCTGAATATCTATTACCACCAAGTTTTAAACTAGTTTTATTAAATGGTCCAAAATTTATTGCGTCTATTTTATTTTCTTTAGCTAATTTTAAAGCCAAATTTAAAGCTGATAATACACTTTCACCAGACTCTTTCGAACATTCTGATAGTTTATAATCATGGTTTTTACCCTTGGAAATATCTAAAAAAAATTTGTCTCCATCTTGAAAATCAATTTCATTAAAATTTTCAACAAATTTTAAATTATTTTTTTTACCTGAAATTTTTGTACCATTTTCTAATACATTTTTTTCCCCAATAACGATAATATTAGCTTTGTTGGTAATTTCTTCAGATAATAATCTAGAGACCAATTCAGGCCCAATGCCTGACGGGTCACCAAGAAGAAGAGCAATATTAATTTTATTTTGGTTCATTTTTTCCTTTACGCTATGTATCAGATTATGATTAAATTATTAATTATAAATTAACTGTAGAGGGAAATAATGAAAAAAAGTTTTAAATTATTTTTAGCTGCCGCTTTTTTGGTAACTGAATTTTTCGTTGTTGCACTTCCATTAATGATTACATCAGCAAAAGCAGATGGTCACCCAATTCAAGCAGTAACTCATGCTGGTTTTGGTGGTGGAACGGATGTAACTACTAGAATGATGTTATTAAGAACAAGAAGGTATCTAAAACAAGATATGCAATTAGTTAACAAAAAAGGTGGTGGTGGAGCTGCATCTATGGATTATATGATGACTTTACCAGCAGATGGAAATCACACTTTAACTTGGACTACTGGACATGCTGTATCTATGGCATTAGGAAAAACCAAAGTTAAATTAAGTGACATGCAACCGTTAGCAAGAGGAACTGATGATCCTCAATTATTTGTTGTTAATTGTAAAAATGATATCAAAGATGCTAAGAAGTTTATAAGTGCTCAAAAATCGAAATCATTAAAGTATGGAACAACTCACGTAGGTGGTATTGACGATGTAAGCGCTATTGCTTTTACTAAAAAAGGTAAACTTACAGATCCAACAATCGTAGCTTATAAAGGTGTAGGACCAATTAAAACAAACCTTATCAAAGGAGATATTGATGTAGGTGTTTTAAATTTAGGTGAAGCAGTTACTGAAATAGAAGATGGTACTTTATGTGTGTCAGTTGTCTTAGCAAGTAACAGAATGGAAAAATTAAGCAACGTACCTACTGCTACTGAATTAGGTATTCCAGTTGTTTTGTCTACTGTTAGAGGCTTTGTAACTAGAAAAGGAGTTCCAGCAGATAGAAAAAAACAATTAGAGGATGCAATGATAAAAGCTATGGAACATAAATATTTCCAAAGTTTTTTAACAGACATTGGTCTTGATTCTACTAGTGTAGTTGGAGCTGATGAGTGGGGCAAGCAAATGGAAGTTATGCTTGCAGAAATGACTGCTCAACTTAAAGCTTTAGGTTATATTAATTAATTATCAGTTAGTACATTTCTCAATATGAATAATGTACGTGATAAAAAAAGGGCAAACAAAAGTTTGCCCTTTTTTTTTAGGTCAGAATTTAAAGTTTTTTTTATAATTATTTTGGTTTCAACAATTTTACTAATATCAACTTTGTCATTTGATACTGTTCCACCAATTTTAAACAGAGGCATTCAACCAGCAACATTCCCAAAGGGATTGCTTGTCTTAATTATAGCTTTAACTTCAATTATTTATTATTTATCTTTCAAAAAACCTTGGAAAAAAGAAAAAAATTTACCAAAGCCGTTTTTTCTAACAATTTTAAGTTTCATTATTTTTATAATCATCTCAAAAACTTTAGATTTTTTTTTAGCAATTTCAGTATTGTCAGTTTTTGTATCTTATCATTGGGGCGAAAAAAGAATTTTTTATTTATTACTAGTGAGTATAATTTTCCCACTAATTGTTTTTATTTTTTTTGAAATGATTTTAGGACTAAGATTCCCTCCTGGAATAATCACGAATATTTATTACTATTAACATGGATAATTTAATTTTAATGATGGCTCCTTTGGTTAGTTCAAAGCTATTACTAGTTTTGTTATTTGGAACTCTATTTGGATTAGTTTTAGGAGTTCTACCTGGTCTAGGACCCACAACAGGTGGTGCATTAATATTACCTTTTACAATGACTTTAGATCCTCTTTCTGCAATTATTTTATTAACCTCAATTTACTGTGCTGGAACATACGGAGGGGCGATTACTGCTGTATTAATTAATACACCAGGAACGCCCGCAGCTGCAGCAACCTGTTTAGATGGATATCCATTAGCTCAAAAAGGTGAGGCTGGTAGAGCTTTAGGCATGGCAACAGTTTCAAGTACAGTTGGTGGGGTATTTAGTGTAATAGTGTTAGTATTTTTTGCACCAATATTGGCAAATCTCGCATACGAATTTGGTCAACCTGAATATTTTGCTTTAGCAATTTTTGGTTTAACAATGTTAGCTTCAATAGGGGATGGTAGTCCAATAAAGAATTTAATAGCAGGAGCTTTTGGAATTTTAATCTCAACGGTTGGTAAAGATTTTATGACTTCTATAGATAGATTTACTTATGGTATTAATGAACTTTCAGTAGGTATAGGATTTATACCAGTTGTTGTTGGGTTATTTGCGATAAGTGAAATGTTAACTCAATCTACATTACTTGAACAAGTATTTAAGAGAGTAGCTTTAAAAGCTGTAAAACTCCCAACTAAAGAAGACTATAAAAAAACCTGGAAAACAATTCTTAGATCTAGTGGAATAGGATCATTTATAGGAGTATTGCCAGCTGAGGGAGGAACTGTCGCCTCTTTGATTGGTTATTCAGAGGCAAAAAGATTTTCAAAAAATCCTGAAGAATTTGGAAAAGGTTCTGTGGAAGGAATTGCAGGAGCAGAGGCAGCAAACAATGCTGCTACAGGTGGAGCTATGGTTCCAACCTTAGCACTTGGAATTCCTGGAAGTGCAACAACAGCAGTTATTTTAACAGGATTAATAATACATGGAGTTAGACCAGGACCAGATCTATTCAAGGAACAACCTGAATTTCTTTATGGAATTTTTGGTGCAATGTTAGCAGCAAATGTTTTGTTTTTTATTTTTGGTTTCTTTGGTGCAAAAATTTTCGCAAGAATTACTCTTGTACCTAATAAAATTTTATGGCCAATGATATTTGCAGTTTCAGTTTGTGGAACTTACTCACTAAGCCAATCAATAATTGATGTATGGATAATGTTGTTTTTTGGTGTGCTAGGTTTTTTTATGAGAAGGTACGGTTTTTCTGTAGTTCCAGTTATTATAGGACTAATTTTAGGAGAACTTGTAGAGGGGACTTTGAGACAATCAATTGTAATATTTGACGGAAATTGGCTTATGTTTTTAACTAGACCTATAGCTTTAACATTCTTTATTTTATCTTTAATTGCACTTGCTTTTCCTTTAATAAGATCAAAAAAAAATAAAAGAACCTTATGATTAAGTTTGATATAGAAAATAGAGTAGCTGTTGTAACGGGTGGGGCCCAAGGATTTGGTTTAGCAATAACTGAAAGATTTATAGAGTCAGGAGCTAAAGTTGTTATTTGGGATATTGATGAAAATGAGGCTAAAAAAGCTATAGAAAAAGTAAAATCTAAAAATTTGTCTTATCAAATAGTAGATGTAAGTGATTTCAATAAGATTAACGAAAAATTAAGTGAAATTGAAAATTCACATGGAAAAATAGATATTTTTATAAATAATGCCGGTGTTGCAGGTGTTAATACCACAGTTGCACAATATCCAATAGAAGAGTGGAACAAAGTAATTAATTTAAACCTAAATGCAGTTTTTTATTGCTGTAAAGCAGTGGTTCCTTTTATGGAAAAAAATAATTATGGGAGAATTGTAAACATAGCATCCATAGCTGGAAAAGAGGGTAATCCAAATGCAAGTGCATATAGCACTTCAAAAGCTGGAGTAATTGGACTAACTAAATCACTAGGAAAAGAACTTGCTCAAAAAAATATAGCAGTAAACTGTGTTACGCCTGCTGCTGCAAAAACAAGAATTTTTGATCAAATGACTGAAGAACATATAAATTATATGCTTTCAAAAATTCCAAGAAATAAGTTTGCAAAAGTTGAGGAGTTAGCGTCTTTAGTTACATGGTTATCTAGTGAAGAAAATTCATTTTCAACAGCAGCTGTATTTGATTTAAGCGGTGGCAGAGCCACATATTAGTTATGCAGATAGGTATAGATGTTGGCGCTACAAAAATAGAAACTGTGGTCCTAGAACAAAATGGTCATGAGAAACACAGATCTAGGTCTGCATGTCCCAAAGATTATTTATCAATAATTAATACTATTAAAAATATCAATCAAAAATTAGAAAAAGAATTTAAAATGGAATTACCTGTAGGAGTATGTCATCCAGGAATTCATTCTCCTCAAACAGGTTTAGTTAAAAATGCACCAAATTGTTACTGGCTTGAAAAAAAACCTTTTCAAAATGATTTACGTAAAGCACTTGGTAAAGAGGTTTTTTGTGAAAATGATGCGAATTGTTTTGCGCTATCTGAAGCAATAGATGGATCAGGAAAAAATTACAAAATAGTTTATGGTATTATTTTAGGTTCAGGAGCTGGGGGTGGGCTTGTAATTGACAAACAAATCATAAGTGGTCCAAATGGAGTAGCAGGTGAGTGGGGACATAATCAAATTCCATATTTTGCAGCAAAAAAAGAAAACTTTGACTCAAATAATGCAAGAGAGGCTGAAATTGAAAGTTTTATTTCTGGCCTCGGTTTAGCTAAAAGATTTAATAAACTTCATGGAAAAAATTTAAAAACAAATGAGATTTTTGAATTAAATCGTAAACACGATTTAGATGCAGAAAAATTTATAGATGATTTTAAAGTAAATCTAGCCATGTCTCTTTCAAGTATTATAAATATTTTAGATCCTGATGCTTTTATATTTGGTGGTGGAGTTTCAAATGAAATTGATTTTTTAAGTGAAGTCGAGTCTATAGTTAAGAAATTTGTTATAGGAAAAGAGTATCAAGGGGTTTTTTTAAAACCAAAGTTTGGTGATGCAAGTGGTGTTAGAGGTGCAGCTCGTCTTGGTAGAGTCATTGAAAATTAATCTTTCAATTTTAGGTTGAATTATAAAACAAATATTTAAACTTTAACCAAATAATTGATAAATAAATAAAAAAAAATAATATCAACTATAAATTGTAAAAAATCTTTTTAATTTACTTTATGCCCTCAATCTACCTATAGTCTTATTTTATATAAAAAACGATAAATAACTAAAAAGGGAAGATAAGATATGAAAAAATTATTAATCGCTTTGATTGCATTTGCATTCACATCTACTTCATCTTATGCGGGACCAAAAATTGAGGTTTTGCACTGGTGGACATCGGGTGGTGAGGCAGCTGCTTTAAAAGTTTTAAAAGATGATTTTGCCGCTAATGGTGGTGAGTGGTTGGACATGCCTGTAACGGGTGGTGGTGGAGACGCTGCTAACGTTGCTTTAAAAGCAAGAATTGTTGCTGGTGACCCTCCATCTGCGTCACAAATTAAAGGTCCTACAATTCAAGAGTATGACCAAGAAGGTGTAGTAGCTCCATACAACATAGACGCAATTGCTCAATCAGAAGGTTGGGATAATTTACTAGATCCTATGATTGCAGCTATTCACAAATGTGAAAATAACAGCGGACCTTATTGTGCTGCTCCAGTAAATATTCATAGGATTGACTGGATGTGGGCAAATAAAGCTGTATTTGATGCAAACGGTATTTCAGTTCCATCAACATGGGACGAATTAAATGCAGCTGCTGAAAAATTAAAAGCTGCTGGCATTATTCCTTTTGCTCACGGTGGACAAGCTTGGCAAGATGCTACAGTTTTTGAAGCAGTTGCTATGGGAATAGGTGGCAATAACTATTACAAAAATTGTTATGTAGATCTTAAAGAAAGCTGTTTGAGAAGTGAAACTACAGTTAAAGTTTTTGATCAAATGAGAAAACTACAAAGTTATACTGACGAAGGTAGCCCTGGAAGAGACTGGAACGTTGCTACTGGAATGGTAATCGAGGGTAAAGCTGGTTTTCAAATTATGGGTGACTGGGCTAAAGGAGAGTTTACAGCTGCTGGTAAAGTTCCAGGAGTAGACTACTACTGTGCTGCAACTCCCTCAAATAACGGTTACTTGTATAATGTAGATAGCTTTATTTTTTATAAATCTAGTGATCCAGATAAACAAGCTGGCCAACAATTATTGGCTAAACTGATGATGGGTAAAAACTTTCAAAAAGTTTTTAATCTATACAAAGGTTCAATACCAGCTCGTCTAGACGTATCCATGGATGAATTTGATAAGTGTGCAAAAACATCTAATGCAGATATTAAAACTGCAGGTGCAAAAGGTGGACTAGTTCCGAGTTTTGCTCATGGTATGGCTCAAGGAAATACGATGAAAGCTGCACTACAAGATATAATTACAGAACACTTTAATTCTGATATGTCTTCAGTAGATGCTGCTAACGCATTAGCTGACTCAGTTTTAGCTAATATGTAATTCAGAAAAATTAAAAGGCCACTTTTAACTAAGTGGCCTTTTTTTTAATCAATTAAAAAATATTTATAATGTTCAAGTGGCTAGAAAAAAATTTACCTAAAATAGTGATGGCCCCTGCAGTTGGACTTATTGGATGGTTTGTTTATGGTTTTGTACTTTGGACTTTATATATATCTTTTACAAATTCAAAAATATTACCCAAATATGAATTATGGGGATTTGGACAATATGAAAAGTTATGGGCATCTAGAAAGTGGCTCATATCAGTTGATAATTTACTAGTATTCACTGCATTATTTCTAATATTTTGTATCGTCATAGGAATAATTTTAGCTATTTTTCTAGATCAAAAAATTAGAGCCGAGGGAGTATTAAGAACAATATATTTATACCCAATGGCACTCTCTTTTATTGTTACTGGAACGGCTTGGAAATGGATTTTAAACCCAACCCTAGGAATACAAAAAATGTTTATAGATTTGGGATTTGAAAATTTTACATTTGACTGGCTCGTAAATAGAGAAATGGCAATTTACACTATTGTTATAGCGGGTGTTTGGCAATCTGCTGGTTTTGTAATGGCTTTATTTTTAGCAGGTTTAAGATCTGTAGAGGATGAAATTATTAAAGCGGCTAAAATCGATGGTGCTGGTTTATTCACAGTTTATTGGAAAATTTTATTACCAATGATGAGACCAGTCTTTTTTACAAGTTTTGTAATTTTGGTTCATATATCTATTAAAAGTTATGATCTCATAGTTGCTTTAACACAAGGTGGGCCTGGTATTTCAACCACAATGCCAGCTTTATTTATGACACAAGCAGCTTTTCATAAAAGTCAAGTAGGATTGTCTGCAGCAAGTGCAATGATGATGTTCATGGCTGTAGCAGCTGTAATAATTCCTTATTTATATTCGGAACTACGGAGAGAAAATGCAAGATAATTTACAACAGTCTTCATACAAAGACTTAGAACAAAAATCTAAATATACAAATATGTTTTTGAGGTGGTTTCTATATTTTGTTTTAATTCTTTTTGCCTCGTATTTTATTTTCCCTCTTTATGTGATGATTGTCACTTCTCTTAAAACGATGGAAGAAATTAGACAAGGAACACTTTTAACTTGGCCTAGTTCCTTGAACTTTGATTCATGGTTAGTTGCTTGGGGTGGAAGAGGTTACGGAGCAGGAGACACTTTTTTAAGACCCTATTTTTGGAATTCAATTAAGATGGTAGTGCCAGCAGTATTTTTTTCAACATTTATAGGTGCGATGACTGGTTATGTTTTAACAAAATGGAGATTTAAAGGAGATCAGTGGGTTTTTCTCTTTTTATTATTTGGATGCTTTATCCCTTTCCAAGCAATATTACTTCCTATGGCTAGAACACTTGGAACTTTAGGAATATCAAATTCAGTTGTAGGTCTTGTATTGGTTCATACAGTTTATGGAATTCCATTTACTACTTTATTTTTTAGAAATTATTATATTTCAGTACCAACTGAATTAGTGAAAGCAGCTAGAATAGATGGGGCAGGTTTTTTTAAAATATTTTTTAAAATTTTACTTCCTATTTCGGCACCAATTATAGTTGTAACTGTTATCTGGCAATTTACCCAAATTTGGAATGACTTTTTGTTTGGATCAACTTTTTCATTTGGTGAGGCTGCCCCAATTCAAGTTGCTTTAAATAATATGGTTTTATCAAGCACAAGTGTTAAAGAGTATAACGTCGATATGGCTTCAGCTATAATTGCAGGTATTCCTACACTTATTGTATACGTTTTAGCAGGAAAATATTTTATTAGAGGGTTAACTTCAGGAGCTGTAAAAGGATAAAAATGAAAACTTTAAAAATTGAAGAATTATCAAAAAACTTTGGAACGACTGAGGTATTAAGAAAAATTAATTTAGAAATTGATGAGGGAAATTTTTTAGTTCTATTAGGGCCGTCTGGATGTGGAAAGTCAACACTTTTAAATATTATTGCGGGTCTTGAAACAATCAATGAAGGGAATGTTTTCATAGATGACTACAATGTGAGTAAAGTAGAGCCTAAAGATAGAAATATTGCAATGGTTTTTCAATCCTATGCACTTTATCCTTCAATGAATGTTAGAGAAAATATGATTTTTGGCCTTAAACAAGCCAAAACTTCAAAAGATAAGATTGCTGAACAATTAGAAAAAGTTTCAACGTTTTTACAGGTGGATAAATTATTAGAGAGAAAACCTTCTCAATTGTCTGGAGGCCAAAGGCAGAGAGTTGCTATTGGTAGAGCTTTAGTAAGGGAGCCAAGAATTTTTTTATTTGACGAACCATTATCTAATTTAGATGCAAAATTGAGAGTTGAGATGAGAAGAGAAATTAAAAAACTTCATCAACAACTAAAAACTACAGTAGTTTATGTCACTCATGACCAGACAGAAGCTATGAGTTTGGGGACTAAAATTGCTATAATGAACCATGGAGTTATTCAGCAAAATGATACTCCAGAAAATATTTATAACAAACCTAGCAATACTTTTGTTGCAGATTTTATTGGTTCTCCTTCGATGAATTTAATCAAAGGTAAATTAATACATAATTCAAATAATATTTGCTTCATTGCTGAAGGGTCTAATTTAAAGGTTCCAATCAATAATTATGATTTTAAAGAGAAGTCAGATTTAAATAATAAAGAATTATATTTTGGTATAAGGCCAGAGCATATTTATTTCAAAAAATTAAATGAGGAAGACTATGATATTAGTCTACGAGCCGATCTAAGTGAGTATATTGGGCATGAACAAATAGTCACATTAGACTATTCAAACCAAGAAATTTTGGCAAAGTTTCCATCTAATATAAAAATAGAGCTTGAAAAAGAAATGAAGTTATATTTTGATCTAAGACATACATCCTTATTTGATTTAAAGACAAAGGAAAGACTTTAATTATGAAAGTAACATATTCAGATTTAAAAAATAAAAGAGTTTTTATTTCAGGAGGCGGTTCAGGAATAGGAGCCACTATTGTTGAACACTTTTGTGAGCAAAAAAGTGAAGTTTATTTCATAGACATTGACGTTAGATCATCCAATAAATTAATTAAAAGTATAAAAAAAAAAGGATTTAAAATTCCTAAATTTATCGAGTGTAATATTTTAGATATAAAAAAATTACAAAATATTATTAAAGATATAATTTCAAAAAAAGGTGCAATTCATTGTCTTATTAACAGTGCTGCAAATGATGACAGGCATACGACAGAACAAGTTGATGAAAAGTATTGGGAAAATAGAATGGGAATTAATTTAAAACATTATTTTTTTGCTGCGCAAGCGGTTGTCAAAGGTATGAAAAAAATAAAATCAGGGTCAATTGTAAACCTAAGCTCAGTATCATGGATGCTTGGTGAAGGCGATAAAGTTGTTTACGAAACAGCAAAATCAGCTGTAGTTGGTTTAACAAGATCTTTTGCACAAGAATTTGGAAAATATAATATTAGAACTAATTCAGTTATACCAGGCTCAATAGCAACAGAAAGACAGATAAAACACTGGCTTACTCCCAAATATAAAAAACTCATATTAGACAGCCAAGCCATTAAAAGACAACTTAAACCAGATGATGTGGCTAGATTAGTCTTATTTTTATCTTCCGATCAATCATCAGGTTGTACGAAACAAAGCTTTCTTGTAGACGCTGGTATTACTTGATTTCTAGATAGTTAAAGTATTATTTAAATTTTAAAGATACATTGTTTTGACATATTTTATTTGTTAATTTTCCTTATGAAGAAGCTATTTTTCATATTTTTATTTAGTATACTTTTTTGTACAAACTCAAATGCTTCGTGTGAAGATCCATTAACAGAAGGTGTTGATTATTCAAATTGCAGATTCTCAGACGCTCAAGATCTACAGGGAAGTTATTTGCCTAATTCAAATCTCTCTTTTGCGAGCTTTATTCAGGTTAATTTTGATAAAAGTATTATGATGAATTCAAATTTATCATTTGGAACATTTCCAGAGTCTTCTTTTGTAAGAGCTAATCTTTACGAAACAGTTTCTATTGGAGCTAACTTTGAAAAAACAAATTTTTCTGGTGCCAATTTAACTAGAGTTGATTTTATGGGTGCTACTTTAATTGAGGTTAATTTTCAAAATTCAAATTTGATGGAAGCAAATTTTACATCTTCAAATATTACCAATGCTAATTTTGATGGGGCTAATTTAATTGGGGCAACCTGGACAAATGGACAAACTTGTGGACCAGAGTCAATTGGCACCTGCAATCAATAATCAATGACCAGTTCTGTTAAGACTGACGATGTAATTTTCAATTTTTTCAAGCAAATTTGTGATGAAAAAGATGATCAAAAGTGTGTAGAGCTTGGAAAAAGTTGGATCAACGCGATGGAAACTAATTTATCTACCTTGGAAGCAAATTTAAGTAGGGCTGATAAATTAAAGCATAAAGATGATATTCAAAGTAATAGGGATCATTTGAATAGTTTAAAAAATAAAACGTCATCTGAATGGAGAGACTATGCAACACAATGTATGGTTGAAATATTAAATCGAAAATAAAATAATTTTTAAGCTTTCCTTTGCCACATATATGCAATAGAAAATTAACAAGGGGTGTCTTTATAGACTGAGATTATACCCTAAGAACCTGTCCGGTAATTCAGAAAGGGATAAAATGAATAAAACATTTTTAATAAGTCAATCAACATCGTTAACATTAGTAATAATTATAAGCTTATTATTTGTAATTTTTGGAATTTATCACTCAAAAAAATTTCAAGGAATAAATAATTATTTAACAGCGAACAGAAATATCGGTTTATTTTCTCTTACGACAAGTTTAGTTGCATCAGCATTAGGTGCATGGATTTTATTTGGACCAGCTTCAGCCTCCACTTGGGGCGGTATAGGAGCAGTGATTGGTTATGCACTAGGAACTGGTTTTCCAATGATATTTTTGATCTATTTAGGTAAAAAAATTAGAACAGACTTTCCCAAAGGTTCATCTTTAGTTGAGTACATGAGACAAAAATTTGGCAAAAGTTTATTTAAATTAATTCTGCTAATGACAATTTTTTATATGTTCATTTTTTTATGCGCAGAAGTTACCGCCGTTGCCGTCTTAATCAACTATATTTCTGGAACTGATTTATGGATAACTGCATTAACAGTAATTATTTCAACTTTGACCTACACTCTTTATGGAGGCTTAAGAGCCTCAATATTTACAGACAATATTCAAATGTTTGTTATTGCAGTTTTGTTGATAATAACAATTTCATATATTACATTATTTAGTGGAGATAACTTTTCCTTTTCTTTTATAGAGAGTAAAAATCCTCAACTATTAAGCTCTTCCTATATACCTAGCTACACTGCCGGTTTAACTTTTTTTATTGCTGTAGCTGCAACCAATCTTTTTCATCAAGGTAACTGGCAAAGAGTTTATGCTGCCAAAAATTATGAAACACTTAAAAAAGGTTTGATTATTTCTTTTTTAATTATTGTTCCGATAGTATTTTTGATGGGCTTTATAGGGATGGTATCTTTTTCTATTGATCCAGCTAACAGGCCAGATCTTGGATTTTTTACTTTATTATTAAAAGAGCAGACTGAATTATTGTCATTATTAATAATTATACTTGGATTAGCGTTAACTATTTCAACAGTAGATACATTAGTAAATGCGATATCTAGTTTATTTGTTGTTGATGGAAAGGCAACGTTTGATTTTGACAAGAAAACAGATTATTTAAAACTTTCTAAATATTTTATTATTGCAATTTCTATTATTGTATTTTTTGTTGCTTCTAAAGGATTTGATATTTTGTATTTATTTTTACTAGCTGATTTATTTTGTTGTGCTTTTGTTTTAACTGTTTTTTATAGTTTTTATAATAAGAAGATTAATGAAAAAACTGCATATATTTCAATAATAGTTGGATTAATTGCTGGAATGTTGATTTTTCCTTTTCCAGATTTTTCCAAAAGCTTATTGGTAGGAGTATTGATACCAACAGAAGTATTTAGCCCTTTTGTTGCACAATCCTTATTGTTTTTGTCTTTCTTAATTGCAACTTTTTTACCTGCAGCAATTTTAAAAATAAAAATGAACTAATTATTATTAGTTACCAGCAATTTGGGAATAGATTTTTGCTTTATTGGTTTGACCAATACTCCGTGAAACTTCTTTGTTGTTTTTATAAATAACAATCGTGGTCCAGTAATCGATATTTAATAGTTTAGCTATATCTTTATCTTTAGTTTGTTCGTAACTTAGAAAAACAACATTCTCAAAGTCTTTTTTTGCTTGATTTAATATGATTACTTGCTTAGCACATGTTCCACAAGTTTTGTTCCATGAGTTAATAACAACTGTCTTTCCACTTATTTGTGCATCTTTAAATACTTCGTTAGTAAAAGTTGTACCTTTTCCAAATGATACAGAACTTAGACTAAAAAATAGTAATGTAAGTAGTATAATTTTTTTCATTATTTAATTAATGCACAGTTTAAACTTATTGTAATTGAATAAAATGTCTCTATATATCCACAAATTATATGTCAACTAATCTGATTACTATTAAAAATTTATCAAAAGTTTACGATAATGGGTTCCAAGCTTTAAAAAAAGTGAACCTCAATATTAAAAAAGGGGAAATTATAGCTCTTCTTGGACCAAATGGCGCTGGCAAGACTACTTTGATAAGTATTATTTGCGGTATTGTTACTCCTTCATCAGGAAAGGTTACTGTTGATGATTTTGATATCATTGATGATTATAGAGAAACCCGTTCAAAAATAGGTTTAGTTCCTCAAGAGTTAACACTCGAGCTATTTGAAACTGTTTTTAATAACGTTTCATATTCAAGAGGTTTAAACGGAAAAAAACATAATCCAAAACATATTGAAAAAATTTTAAAAGATTTAAGCATGTGGGATAAAAAAGATTTAACATTAAGACAATTATCTGGCGGCATGAAACGAAGAGTCTTAATAGCTAAAGCATTATCTCATGAGCCTTCAATATTGTTTTTAGATGAACCAACTGCAGGTGTTGATGTTGAGCTTAGAAGAGATATGTGGAAAGTAGTTGAAGATTTGAGAAAGACTGGAGTTACTATTATCTTAACAACTCACTATATTGAAGAAGCAGAAGCTATAGCAGAAAGAGTGGCAGTAATTAATCAGGGAGAAATAATTGTCATTGATGAAACAAAAGAACTATTAAAAAAAATGGGACATAAAAAGTTAACAATAAATCTTCAAAAGGAGTTAAGTCAAATCCCTTTAGCTTTAAGCAAATATAATTTAGAAATAGGTAATGACAAACAATCTGTAAATTATACTTATAATGTTAATGCAGAAAGTACAGGTATAACTAACTTACTTAAAGATTTAAAAGAAGCAGGTTTAAAACTTCAAGATTTAAAAACTGAACAAACCACACTAGAAAAAATTTTTGTTACATTGGTTAAGGAGAATAATGAAATTTAATTATTATGCATTTAGGGCTATGTATTTTCATGAGATGGACCGTTTCAAAAGAACATTAATGCAATCACTTTTTTCACCAGTACTTTCAACCTCTTTATACTTTATTGTTTTTGGATCGGTAATAGGTGGATATGTAGAAAAAATCGATGGTATCAGCTATGGATCTTTTATCGTACCAGGCTTATTAATGTTAACATTGTTGACCCAATCTATAAGTAACACTTCATTTGGAATATTTTTTCCAAAATTTAATGGTACGATGTATGAAATTCTTGCAGCTCCAATTTCTACATTTGAAATAGTGTTAGCATTTGTAGGAGCGGGCGCAACTAAAACGCTAATAGTAGGGGTTGTAATTTTTATAACCTCAACTTTTTTTGTAGAGGTTTCAGTTATGTACCCACTCCTAATGATTTTTTTGTTAGTGCTTGTTGCTTTTACTTTTGCTTTATTTGGCTTTTTAATTGGTTTAATGAGTACTAATTTTGAACAAATGTCAATTGTGCCAACACTTGTAATTACACCCATGGTTTTTTTAGGTGGTAGTTTGTATTCATTAGATATGCTGCCTGAAATCTGGCAGACAGTTACTTATTTTAATCCAGTAGTATATTTAATTAATGGTTTAAGATTTGCATTTTATGGAGTCTCAGATTTTAATATTTGGATTAGCATTACATCAATGGTGCTGTTTTTAATAATTTGTGTAACTGCTGTTTCAGTATTACTTAAAAAAGGATATAAGATTAAATCTTAGTTACTTGCGATTTTCTTTTTTGGATCATAGAAAGGTTTTACTACAACTATAGCCTTAAATTTACCATTGATTGTCTCAACTTCTAGGTTGTTTCCAATTTCTGAGTTTTTAATATTTACCATTGCAAGTGCAATATTTTTTTTTAATCTTGGTGAATATACAGCTGAGGTTACTTTGCCAATTATATTATTTTCTTTTTTAATAGACCAAAACGTTGTGTTTGGGCCTGACAATGGCTTACACATAATCTCTAATCCAACTTGTTTTCTTTTAATTCCTTCAGCTCTGATTTTTTTTAATGCAGCTTTACCAATAAATTCAATATCATTGTCTAATGATACTAAACGATCGAAACCTAATTCAAATGGATTTGTATTGATATCTGCATCAGCATGATAAGAAAGCATTCCACCTTCTATTCTTCTTATTGAAGATGTATGTCCAGGCTTAATACCAAAATCTTTTCCAGCTATCATTATTTTTTCATACAAATCATTACCCTTTGACCCATCTCTTAAAAATAATTCATAACCAAATTCACTTGACCAACCTGTTCTTGAAACCACCAAAGGTATTCCATCTAAATCACACTCTTTAAACCAATAATATTTTAGATCTTTAATTTTTTCTCCAAATAGCTTTACCATTATTTGTTTAGATGTAGGTCCTTGTAGCTGCAATGGTGAAACATCAGGCTCTGATATATTGACATTTAAACCTGAATTTACAGCAACACCTTGAGCCCACAATAATACATCACTATCTGCAAGGGAAAGCCAAAAATGGTTTTCACCTAACCTTAATAAAACAGGATCATTTAATATTCCACCTTTATTATTAGTGATCAATACATATTTGCATTGACCAATCGCAATATTTGAAAGATCTCTAGGAGTTAATAATTGCGTAAATTTATAAGCATCTGGTCCAGTGATTTCCACTTGTCTTTCGACTGCAACATCACAAAGTATAGATTTTTCTATTAAGTTCCAAAAATTTTGTTCAGGATCACCAAAATCTCTTGGAATATACATGTGATTATAGACCGAAAAACCAGTTGCACCCCATTTTACTGTTGATTCAAAATAAGGAGATTTTCTAATTTGTGTGCCAAATCCGAAGTTTTTATTAGTCATATCCA